>JACMRO010000388.1 GCA_014376425.1 Rubritepida sp. | reverse complement strand
GGAATCGAATCAGCGAACCGCAACGGTTCAGTGCTGCGGGCTCGAACGGCCGAGCAGTTCCTGGGCGTTGGACAGCAGCTTGTCGGCGATGGCGCCGGGGTTGATGCTGAAGCTGCCGTCGCGGATGGCCTGGGCGATGCGTTCCACCTTGGCCTGGTCGAAGGAAGGATCCTGGCTCGCGTGGGAAAGCATGGTGGCCTCCGGGGACAGTTCGACCTGGGTGCTCGAGTCGTCGTCCGACGTCGCGGTGACGGAGGACGTGTTGCTCTGCTCGCGCGCGGTACGCCGATCGGTGTCGATGGCGGTCGTCGCGACGGTGCTGGTGATGGTGCCGATCTTCATGGTGCTCTCCTGAACGCGGGAATGAATGCCCTCATCCCTTTGCGGTGTGAGACTGTTTCGGCAGTCCCGAAACGAACTTTAGCGGTATTTCTCGAGATCTCGAAAATTCCCAGGCGGCTCACAGAGTCACCTCGACCTGGCGGTCGCCCGTGGGGCGGGCGGTGAGGAGACGGCCGGATTCGGTGCGCACGCGCACCGACTGGCCCTCGATGCCGGCGCCCATCGCCTGGCCCTCGGTGACGACCTGCCAGCCGGCGCCCAGCGCGGTGACCCGCACCGTTTCGCCGGCGGCGAAGTACTGCCTGGCTTTCAGGTCGGTCTGGCGCAGGGTAGCACCGGCGGCCACGCTGCGGCCCAGCGTGCGGCCGACGGCCAGCATCGGGTCGCCCACGGCCGCGCCGGGCGCCGCCGCGATGTCCACCTCGGCCTGGCCCAGCTGGCCGCCGTCGAGCACGGTACCCGCGGCCAGGGCCGTCTTCACCACCGTGGCCTGCGCGTAGACGCTCACCTGGATGGGAATGGATACGTTCCACAGCTTGGCGCCCTGCGTGCAGCGCATGCCCACGCGGGTGGCGCCCCACACGGGCAGGCCCGGCGGGAGATAGGTCTCGATGTGCTGGCAGGGCGCCAGCTTCAGGCGCGGATCCAGCTTGCCCACCTTCACGTCCACCCGCACGCCCTGCGTCTGCTGGGCCGTGGCGGCCGAGGCGCCGTTGCGCGCCATCGATTCCACCTGCTGCAGCAGCACGTTGTCGGGGGTGTAGCCGGGTGCGTCGTCCTGGCCATGCGCCGGTGCGCAGGCTGCCACGAGCACGGCCAGCACCACGCCAGCGAGGCGGGGAGCGGGCAGGGCGGCGACGGTGGCAAGGGGATGGGTCAAGGGACTGGGCCTGGGGATTTGGGGTATGTGGCCACTTTAGGGGACCCGACACGCGCCGGTGGTTCGAAATGAAGGCCGTTCCCCTGTCTTATCGGCCTTCAGTTTCCCGGCTTGACTTTCACAATCGCTCTCCATGGCCCTACCTCCGTGCCAAGGTGACCCCCGATGAACCGCATGACCAACTCGCTCGATTTCCAGGCCCAGGCGCTCACGCTGCGGGCGGAGCGTCAGCGCATCATCGCGGGCAACATCGCCAACGCCGACACCCCGGGCTACGTCGCCCGCGACATGGACTTCGCCTCGGCCCTGCGCGAGGCCACCGGCAGCCAGGCCGCCGGCTCCACCATGGCCGGCGCGGCCACCACGGCACGCGGCCACATCCCCATCGGCACCGGCTCCACCAGCGAGCTGGGCCTGAAGTACGCGGCACCGTCGCAGACCAGCCTCGACAGCAACACGGTTGACATGGACCGCGAACGGGCCAGCTTCGTCGACAACTCGGTCAAGTACGAGGCCACGCTGCGATTCATCAACACGGACGTCCGCACCATGCTCGACGCCATGAAGAGCCCGAGCCAGGGCTGATCAGGAGCTGAACCATGAGCATGATGAAGATCTTCGACATCTCGGGCAGCGCGGTCTCCTCGCAGAGCCAGCGCCTGAACGTGGTCGCCTCCAACCTGGCCAACGTCGACACCGTCGCCGGCCCGGACGGCAAGGCCTACAAGGCGCGCGAGGTCACCTTCCAGACCGTGCTGATGAACACGCCCGACGGCGCGCCCGGCGCCGGCGTGAAGGTGTCCGGCGTCACCGAGAACCAGGCCCCCGGCCGCAAGGTGCACGACCCGGCCAACCCGAGCGCCGACTCCGACGGCTACGT
>JACMRO010000387.1 GCA_014376425.1 Rubritepida sp. | reverse complement strand
CTCAGCCCCAATTCCACCCGCGGAGTCGGCGGCTTGACCCAGCCATTCTCCCAGGCGGTATCGACGATGTAGCGCTCGACCGCGCCGATGGTAACGCTCTCGAAGCCTTTCTCGATGACGCAATTACCCTCGCACAGCCGGTCCTGCGGGCAGACGCGGCCGCAGATTTCCGGGAAGGTGTTGGTGGCGGCGGCGACCTCGTAAGCCTCCTCCATCCGGCCTTCTGCGGTCAGCTTCAGCCAGTCGGGAATGTTGTTCTGCAGCGGGCAGTGCACCTGGCAGAAGGGCACGCCGCATTGGCTACAGCGGCTGGCCTGAGCGCCTGCATCGGCAGGCTGGAAACGGTCGTAGATTTCCTGGAAATCGATACGGCGCTCGTTGGCTTGACGCTTTGGGGGCGTCTGCTGCTCCAACCGCACGAACTGCAGCATCTTCTCGACCATTGTGCGCGCCTCCAACTGAACCGTGCTGGTAACAGCGCAGGCAGCCATTGGAAAGGCACTAATCTCAGTTTAGGTCAGCATGAGTGACATAAACCCATCGCCAATGGCACCAAAACGGCTTCTTGATAGCTTTGGCCAGGGAGAATCAGGCCGTTCCGGTCTAATGCAGCCGACCGCCGCCCGGCCGGTACCGGGACAGGTAACCGGGCACCACAGCCTCGATCGGCGTCGGCCGAATATCCAGCGCGTCGAACCCGGCCGCTTCAGCGCCCACAACATTATCGCGCTGCAAAAGCAGGAGCTGGTCTTGCGTGAAAGGCTTGCCCGGAAGGCGCTCCGCCACCCACGCCTGGACACGCGCCAAGGCCATCGGCACCTCGAACAGGCGACGCTTCCGGCCGGTCACCTCCAATATGTAGCGGATGATGTCGCGGAAGCTCAGCACGCGCGGCCCGCCCAGCTCGTAGATTCGGCCGGCGACGTCGTCGCGCGTGGCACCCGCCAGCACCGCCGCCGCCACATCGCCCACCCACACCGGCTGGAAGCGCGTATCGCCGCACAACACGGGCATTACCGGCAAAAGCCGCGCCATTCCCGCGAACAAGTTGAAGAACCCGTCCTCGGCGCCGAACAGGATGGAGGGGCGCAGGATGGTGGCGGTCGGAAATGCTGCCAGCACTGCCGCCTCGCCCTCACCCTTACTACGCGCATACAGGCTTTCGCTGGCCGGATCCGCGCCGATGGCCGAAATGTGCACCAGCCGGGCCACACCCGCCGCCGCCGCCAACCGGGCAACCCGTCCCGCGCCCTCGGACTGGATGGCCTGGAAGCCGCCCGGCCGCTTCTCAGCCAGGATGCCGACCAGGTTCACCACCAGGGACGCACCCTGCACCGCCTGCGCCACCGAGGCCTCATCGGTCACATCCGCGCGGAGTGCCACGATCTGGCCCACCCGTCCCGAAGTCTGCACCGCCCGTGCGCTGGCCGGGTTCGCGCTCGCCACGCGAATCTGCCAGCCCTGCCGGGCCAGCAGTTGCACCACATAGCGGCCGATGAACCCCGCACCG
>JACMRO010000386.1 GCA_014376425.1 Rubritepida sp. | reverse complement strand
CCGAAGGCCGACATGCCCATCCCGGCCGACAGGCTGTAGAAAGCGCCCAGGCCGAGGATGCAGGCCTGCTCGTTGAAGTTCTGGACCGCGATCGAGCGGCCGGCACCCATCAGGTTGTGGCCGCGATGCTGCAGCAGCGCGTTCATCGGCACCACCAGGTAGCCGCCGATGCCGCCCATCAGGATCAGGAACGGCGCGGCCACCCACACGTTGGTGATGAAGATCATCATGATCACCAGCACGCCCATCAGGATACCCAGCGGGATCACCTTGGTGGCCACGTCCAGCCGCACCCGCACCGACGCGACGATGGCGCCCACGGCGGTACCGATGGCCACCACGCCGCCCAGCGACGAGGCCTGGGTAGTGCTGTAACCGAGGGCGGCCGCGCTCCAGGCCAGGATGATGTAGCGAAGGTTGCCGCTGACGCCCCAAAACAGCGTGGTGGTGGCCAGCGAGATCTGGCCCAGCTTGTCGCGCCACAGGCGTGAGTTGCAGGTCCAGAAGTCGGGCACCAGCTCCAGCGGGTTCTTCGGCATCGGCCGCATCTCGACCCCGGTCAGCGGGATCCGGGTGTTGAACCAGGCCGCTAGCATATAGACGAAGATCAGCACCGCGATTGCCGCCTCGGGCGCGGTGTCGACGCTGGTATCGATGAACGGGAAGTTGAACGCCAGCAGATGGCTCGATATCGCGCGGCCGACCAGCTGCCCGCCCAGCAGGATGCCCAGGATGATCGAGGCGATGGTCAGGCCCTCGATCCAGCCGTTGGCCTTGACCAGTTGCGACGGCGGCAGCAGCTCGGTGAGGATGCCGTACTTGGCCGGCGAATAGGCCGCCGCCCCCAGGCCGACGATCGCATAGGCCATCAGCGGATGGGTGCCGAACAGCATCATGAGGCAGCCGATCACCTTGATCGCGTTGCTCACGAACATGACGTTGCGTTTGGGAAAGGCGTCGGCGAAGGCGCCCAGCCAGGGCGCCAGGATCACATAGAACAGCGCGAAGATCGGCACCAGCGCGGCCCGTTGCCATTCGGCGCCGCCGCCGCCCTTGATCAACTCCACTGCCGCCACGAAAAGCGCCTGGTCGGCCAGTGACGAAAAGAACTGGGCCGACATGAGGGTGTAAAAACCGCGCTTCATTCTGGGTGGCGTGCGGCACGGTGCGCTTGGCGCCCGTGCGATAGTGGATGTGTCTCCTAACGACAGAGGGTTATATCACGCGGGTAATGAGAAAATGCCCACCGAAACCTGTCATAAGAGTGCCCGATGCCCCGCCCGATCTCAGCCACCGTACATGCCGAAGCGTTGCGTCAGAACCTGGCCCGGATGCGCAGGGCGACACCTGACGCCCGCGTCTGGGGCATCGTCAAGGCCAATGCCTATGGTCATGGCATCGAGCGGGTGTTCGAAGGCCTGCGCGCGGCCGACGGGTTCGCGCTGCTGGACCTGCAGGAAGCCGAGCGGGTCCGCGCGCTCGGCTGGCGCGGCGCGATCCTGTTGCTCGAAGGCGTGTTCGAGACCCGCGACCTGGAACTGTGCTCGCGCCTGAACCTCTGGCACGTTGTGCATTGCGACGATCAGATCGACATGCTGGCGATCCACAAGACCCACCAGCCGCACCGGGTATTCCTGAAAATGAATTCCGGAATGAACCGGCTGGGCTTCGCGCCGGCCCGCTTTCGGGCGGCCTGGACCCGCCTGCAGGCGCTGCCGCAGGTCGACGAGATCTCGCTGATGACGCACTTCAGCGACGCCGACGGCGAGCGCGGCATCGCACACCAATTGCGGGCCTTCCACGAGGTCACCCACGATCTGCCCGGTGAGCGCAGCCTGGCTAACAGCGCCGCGGCGTTACGCCACGGCGACGACGCCGCAGTGCGGGCCGACTGGATCCGGCCCGGCATCGGTGTCTATGGCAGCGCGCCCGACTATCCGGAGCACGACATCAGCCACTGGGGCCTGCAGCCGACGCTGACGCTGGCCAGCCGCATCATCGGCGTGCAACAGCTGGCGCCTGGCGATACGGTCGGCTACGGTTCGAGCTTCACGGCCGACGGGCCGCTGCGTATCGGCGTGGTCGCTTGCGGCTATGCCGACGGCTATCCGCGCCACTGCACGACCGGCACGCCGGTGCTGGTCGACGGCGTTCACGGCCGCCTGGTCGGGCGCGGCAGCATGGACATGCTCACGGTGGATCTGACGCCGGTGCCGGAGGCGCAGATCGGCAGCGCCGTCACGCTCTGGGGCCATGGCCCCAAGGGCGCCGTGCTGCCGATCGATGAGGTCGCGCGGGCGGCCGGCACCGTGGCCTATGAGCTGATGTGCGCGGTGGCGGCGCGGGTGCCTTTCAACACGAGCGAATGAACGACGACTGGGATGCGGCCCGGCGCGCGCGCGAGAAGCGCAATTTCATCGAGACCCGTCGCAACCTGCGGCCGGTCTTCCCGCATGTCACGCTGATCCTGACCGTTACATGGATCGCCGGGTGAGGTTTCAGTTGGGCGCTACTGAAGCTGGGGATCGGATTAGAGAGGACGGCCGCAAGCCGGCGCGTCGCGCAGCCCCGCCGTGGCGCGAGCCGAGCCAGGGTCCGCGTTGCTCACCCCAGCGGACAAGGGAAAGACAGGGCGCGCGGCGGCGCCCCCGACCTCAGTTGCCGCCGACCTTGCCGCGCGAGATGTCCATGATCAGCCGCGTCACGAGGTACAGGCGCGGCTCGATCGAGCTGATCAGCACGTATTCGGAATCGTTGGAATGAGCGCCGAAGCCCTGCAGCCGGAACCGTTCCACCACCGCGGCCTGGGTGCCGAGGCCGGCGAAGGCAGCGTCAGTGCCGCCGCCGCTGACCTTGTCGTCGGCGCCCAGCTT
>JACMRO010000385.1 GCA_014376425.1 Rubritepida sp. | reverse complement strand
AGGCTGTGCCAGGACAGGGGCGGCCAAGGGCAGGGTCAGGATCAGGCGGCGCTTGAGCATCGGTACCTCCAGGGGCTGGGGCGAGCTTGATGGCGGAAATCGATTTCTCCGTCCACAAGCCCCCGGCCTGTCCGGCTGTTCGAAGGCGGTGCCATTGATGACCTTACCCATTGGCGTTCCGACGCAGCAGAAAGCTACAAACTATTGACCGGCCGGGGCAGGAGGATCAGGCGCCATCACCGCCGACAGGTGCCTCGCGGGGACGTGAATACTATTGTTTCAGTCCTGCGACTTTTTCCCGCACCGACTGCAAAACTCATCCACATGGATATCCACAGGCCAACCGCGCGCCCAGCAGGAATTCGCGATTACCTTCCGGGCCGGTGATGGGGCTGGCCTCGACCCCCAGCACGGTCCAGCCGGGGAGCGCCGCCCACCAATCATGGATCATCGCGCATGCCTGGTCGTGCACTGCGGGGTCGCGCACCACCCCGCCCGGCGCCAACTTCGGCCCCATCTCGAATTGCGGCTTGATCAGCGCGACCGCCCAGGCGCCCGGAGCGCACAGGGCCAGCGGCGCCGGCAGCAGGGTACGCAGTCCGATGAAGCTGGCATCGCAGACCAGCGCCTGGATGGGCTCGCCCACATCCGCGGCCGTCAGGCGCCGGGCGTTGAGCTTTTCCCGCACCACCACCCGCGGGTCCTGCCGCAGCTTCCAGGCCAGCTGCCCGTGCCCGACATCGACCGCATGCACCCGCGACGCGCCGCCGGCGAGAAGCACATCGGTGAAGCCGCCGGTCGAGGCGCCGACATCGAGGCACACCAGTCCCTCCGGGGAGAAGCCAAAATGCGCGAGGCCATGCGCCAGCTTCACCCCGCCGCGCGAGACCCAGGGATGCGGCTGGCCGCGAAGTTCAATGGCGAGGTCCTGCGCGACGGTCTGGCCCGGCTTGTCCAGCCGCCGCTCGCCCGAATAGACCAGCCCCGCCATCAGCACCGCCTGGGCGCGGCTGCGGCTCTCGACCAGGCCGCGCTCGACCAGCAACTGGTCGAGACGAAGCTTAGGCACGCGCCTTCAGCGCTTCCCGCCCCAGCGCCGCCAGCACGGTCTCGACGATCTGCGGCGCGTTCAACCGGGCGATGTCGTACTGCTTTCGCGGGTTGTCGTGGTCGATATAGATGTCGGGCAGCGTCATCGGCCGGAATTTCAGGCCACGATCCAGCAGCCCGGCATGCGCCAGGTGGTGCATCACCAGACCGCCGAAACCATTCATCGAGCCCTCCTCGATGGTGATGAGCACCTCGTGCTCGCGCGCCAGGCGATTCACCAGGTCGATGTCCAGCGGCTTGGCGAAGCGCGCATCGGCCACCGTGCAGGACAGCCCCATCGTGGCCAGTTCGTCGGCCGCCTTCAGGCATTCCTGGAGGCGGGTTCCATAGCTGAGGATGGCCACCTTGGTGCCCTCGCGGATGACCCGCCCGCGGCCGATCTCCAGCGGCGTGCCGCGCGCCGGCACCGTCTCCAGCCCGAAGCCCTCGCCACGCGGGTAGCGCACGGCGGACGGGCCGTCGTCGATGCCGGCCATGGTGGCGATCATGTGCGCCAGCTCCACCTCGCAGCTCGCCGCCATCAGGGTGAAGCCGGGCAGGCAGCCCAGATAGGCGATGTCGTAGCATCCGGCATGGGTGGCACCATCGGCCCCCACCAGCCCGGCGCGGTCCATGGCGAAGCGCACCGGCAGGCCCTGCAGCGCCACGTCGTGCACCACCTGGTCGTAGCCGCGCTGCAGGAAGGTCGAGTAGATGGCGCAGAACGGCTTGAGCCCTTCGGTCGCCATGCCGGCGGCGAAGGTGACGGCGTGCTGCTCGGCAATGCCGACGTCGAAGCAGCGCTCGGGAAAGCGCTTGGCGAACATGTCCAGGCTCGTGCCCGACGGCATGGCGGCGTTGACCGCCACGATGCGCTCGTCGTGCTCCGCCTCCGCGATCAGCGACTGGGCGAAGACCTTCTGGTAGCTCGGCGGGCCGGGCGGTGCCTTCTGCTGTTCGCCGGTGACGACGTTGAATTTCTGGACACCGTGATACTTGTCGCCGGAGATTTCGGCGGGGGCATAGCCGTGGCCCTTCTGGGTGACGGCGTGGACCAGGAAGGGGCCCTTATGCTCGGTATCGCGCAGGTTGCGCAGCACCGGCAGCAGGTGGTCCATGTTGTGACCGTCGATCGGGCCGACGTAGTAGAAGCCCAGTTCCTCGAACAGCGTACCGCCGGTCAGCAGGCCACGGGCATATTCATCGGCACGCTTAGCCACGCGCTCGATCGGCCCTGGGAAGTTCTTCGCCATCTTGGCCACGAATTCACGCACCGACAGGAAGGGGCGCGAGCTGATGGTGCGGCTGAGATAGGCGCTCATGGCGCCGACCGGCGGCGCGATCGACATGTCGTTGTCGTTGAGGATGACGATCAGGTTGGCCTTCTCGGCACCCGCATTGTTCATCGCCTCATAGGCCATGCCGGCGGACATCGAACCGTCGCCGATCACCGCGATCACGTTTCGCGCCTGGCCCTGCAGGTCGCTCGCGACCGCCATGCCCAGGCCGGCGGAGATGCTGGTGCTGGAATGCGCCGCGCCGAACGGGTCGTATTCGCTCTCGCTGCGCTTGGTGAACCCCGACAGGCCGCCCGGTTGCCGTAGCGTGCGGATGCGGTCCCGCCGCCCGGTCAGAATCTTATGCGGATAGCACTGGTGGCCGACATCCCAGATCAGCCGGTCGTGGGGCGTGTCGAACACCGCGTGGATCGCCACCGTCAGCTCGACCACGCCGAGCGAGCTGCCCAGGTGCCCGCCGGTGACGGAGACGGTAGAGATGGTCTCCGCCCGCAGCTCGTCGGCCAGCTGCTTCAACTGGTCATTGGAATAGTTCCGCAGGTCGGCCGGCACATGGACGCGGTCGAGCAGCGGGGTACCGGGGCGGTCAGAATTGCGGTCCATTCAGCTTCTCCGCGTAATCGTGAAGTCGGCCAGTGCGCGCAGCATGTCGGCGCGCTCGCCAAAGGGGTCGAGATGGGTGCGGGCCTGGGCGACCAGTCGCTCGGCCTGCATGCGGGCGCGGTCCAGGCCCAGCAGCCCGACCAGCGTGGCCTTGCCGGCGCCGGCATCCTTGCCGGTGGCCTTGCCGGTTTCATCGGCGCTGGCAGTGGCGTCCAGCACGTCGTCGGCGATCTGGAAGGCGGCGCCCAGGTCACGGCCGTAGCTCAGTAGGGCGTGGCGCTGCTGCAGGGGGGCCTTGCCCAGGATGGCGCCGGCCTCGGCGCTCACCTCGATCAGCTTGCCGGTCTTGAGCGTCTGCAGCCGGCCGATCGCGGCCTCTTCCAGCGGCACGCCACCCTGTTCCGCCAGCATGTCCAGCATCTGCCCCCCGCACATGCCGCGCGGGCCGGCGGCACGGGAAATCGCCCGCACCAGCTCGATCCGCACCGCCGGGTCGGGGTGGGTTTCCCCATCGGCCAGCACGGTGAAGGCGTGGCAGTGCAGCGCGTCGCCGGCCAGGACGGCGGTCGCCTCGTCGAAGGCGATGTGGTTGGTCGGCTTGCCGCGGCGCAGGTCGTCATCATCCATCGCCGGCAGGTCGTCATGCACCAGCGAATAGGCGTGGATCATCTCGATGGCCGCCGCCACCCGCAGGGCCGCGGTGCGGCTGACGTTGAATTGCTTCGCGCCCTCCAGCACCAGGAAGCCACGCATCCGCTTGCCGCCGCCCAGCGCAGAGTAGCGCATGGCGTCGAACAGCCGCGCCTCGTCGCCTTCGACCAAGGGCAGCAGCATATCCAGCGCCTGTTCGATCTCTGCCGCGGCGTCGGCCAGGGCGCTGGCCAGGCTCATGCTGCCGGGCGGGCTTGTCACATTCATCGACACCTATTCCACATCGCGCAGGCTAAGTTTGCCGGGGTTGCCCGGTTCGACGATCGCTTGAACACGGGCTTCCGCCTCGGTCAGCTTCGCCTCGCAGTGCCGGCGCAGCGCCGCGCCCCGCTCGTAATCGGCGATGGCACGCGCCAGGTCGCCTTTACCCGATTCCAGGCCGCGGACGATGCCTTCGAGCTCGGCCATCGCCTCCTCGAAACTCAAATTCTCAACTGTGGTCAAAGCGGTGCCGGACATATCTACTAATATAGACCGCCCCTGGGTGAAACCCAAATGTCATCCAGGCACCCGGTTGGCGCGCGCCAGCACCGCCTCGAACAGCACCTGGCAACCAGCCTCGGCCTCGTGCGGTTCGATGCTTTCGGCCTCGTTGTGGGAGAGGCCGTCCTTGCAGGGGGTGAAGATCATCGCCGTGGGCACATGGCGCGCGACATAGACCGCGTCATGCCCCGCGCCACTGACGATGCGCCGTGCCGGCAGGCCCAGCCGGGCGGCGGCCTGTTCCACCAGGGCAACGCAGCCCGGGTCGAACGGCGTGGCATCGAGGCGGAACAGCTCGGTCAGGTGCCATGCGCAGGGGGCGGCCAGGGCCGGGGCCTGCGCCTCGAACTCGGCCGCCATGGCCTGGACCTGGGCGAAGTCGGGGTGGCGGAACTCGACGCTGAAGCGGGTCTCGCCCGGTACGACGTTGCGGCTGTTCGGCGCCACCTGCAGCCAGCCCACGGTGCCGCGCCCGTCCTCGCCCCGCGCGCGCATGATGCGGTCGACCAGTTCGATCACCCGCGCCGTGGCCACCAGCGCGTCGCGCCGCACGCCCGGCGGCGTGGTGCCGGCGTGGGCGTCCTGGCCCTCGATGCGCACATCGTACCAGATCTGCGCCTGGGCACCGGTGACGATGCCGATGGTCTTTCCCTCGCGCTCCAGGATTGGGCCCTGCTCGATATGCAGCTCGAAATAGGCATCGGCGACGAAGGGCCGGGCCGGCTCGGGGCCGCGATAGCCGATGGCGTCCAGCGCCGCGTCCACCCGCACGCCCTCGGCATCGGTCAGGGCATAGGTCTTCTCGCGCGGGTACACCCCGGCCCAGGTGCCGCTGCCCATCAGCGAATGGCCGAAGCGGCTGCCTTCCTCATCGGTCCAGTTCACCAGCTCGATCGGCGCCTCGGTGGTGAGTCCCAGATCATTCAGGCTGCGCATGACTTCGAGGCCCGCGATGACGCCCAGAGCGCCATCGAACTTGCCGCCGGAGGGCTGGCTGTCGAGGTGGCTGCCCATCAGCACCGGCGGGCGCGCGGGGTCGCGGCCCTCCCGCCTGGCGAACATGTTGCCGATTTCGTCCACCCGCAGGGTCAGGCCCAGCGCGCGGCACCAGGCGGCGAAGCGATCGCGCCCCTGGCGGTCCACCTCGGTCAAAGTGAGGCGCCTGACGCCGCCTTTCGGCGTGGCGCCGATTTCGGCCATCGCCATCAGGGTGGTCCACAGCCGTTGGCCGTCGATGCGTTGATTGGTCTGCATGGTCAAGCTTATGGCCCGGCTCAGGCGCCATCGGAAGCGGGCGCGAAACCGGCCTCGCGAAAAAACACCTGGCCGACCGGGCCAGCCGCCAGGGCGATGAACAGGGCGGCGGCCGCCGGATCGGGCGAGCGGCTGGGAATGGCGGCGACATAGGGGGTCACCAGCTGCAGCGCCTCGGGCAGCGGCGCCACCAACAGGGCGCCGGGCACGGCGATAATCTCGCTGATCTGGGTGATGACGCAGGCCACAGCGCCCACGGCCACGGCCTGGACGGCGGTGATGCCGCGGGCGAAGGGCGCGCGACGAGGCCCGCCGGCCGCTTCCGGCGGCACCGCAAGCCGCTCCAGCAGCGCCAGCACATGCGGGCCGGAGGTGGCGCCGGATGCGGCGTCGCTCAGGCCGATGCTGGCGGCGGCGCGCAGGAAGACGGCCAGCCCGGCCTCGGTGCCGATGTCGGGGATGGCGGCGCCCTGCCGGACGGCAACGCCCAGGCGCATACGCCCCATCTCGCGCCTCGCAGTGGCGAAGCCGTCACGGATCAGCGCGTCGATCGCCGGGCCAGCATTCAGCACGACATCAGGTGCCTCTCCAGCGCGCAGGCGGGCCGCGACCTGGCCGCCATTACCCGTGGCGGTCAGCACTGCCCGCCCTGTGGACTGGGTGAAGGCGTGCGCGACCCGTTCGATCGGCATCTCGGTTGCGCCGGTGCCAAGCACGGTCAGGGGCGGGTTGCGGGCAAGGGGCTGCCCAATGGCGGGTGCTGCGATGAGGGTGGGCAGCAGGCGACGTGTGACCATCCTGCCAGCCTCCCCCCACCGCGCGGACCCGGCAAGCCTCACCAGCGGCGGCGGTCATCCTCCATGCGGCGGCGTTCATCCGCCAGGCGGCGGCTTTCGTCTTCCAGCTGCCGCTCGCGGTCGCGCAGCTGGCGCTCGCGGTTGTTACCCTCGTCGCGGCGGCCATCGGCGCGGGCGCGCTGGCGGTCGCGATCCTCCCGCCGACGCTCCCACGCTTCGCGCTCGCCTTCATTCTGTTGGCGGCCGCGTTCGCGATCGTAGCGTTCGCGCTCATCTTGCTGGCGGCGGCGTTCGTCATCGTTGCGGCCGGGAATGGCGTTCTGAAGCAGTTGGTTGACGATGCCGTTGAGGTCTTGCGCAGCGGCGGGCGCCGCCAGAGTAGCAAGACCGAAGGCGGCAAATAGGCCGCGGCGGGTGTGCTGCATGGAATACTCCTGTTGTAAGGTTCCAACGCGCCGGACCCCGACGCGTTGCAGCTTGCCGCGCCGGCGGGGATTTGCCACCCTTCGGCCATGAATATCGCACCCGCCGCCGCCGCCCTGCTGCACAATTCAGCGCTCGACAGCGACGCGGTGCAGGAGGCGCGTATCGACCTGGCGGCCTGCTTCCGTATGGCGGCGCGGTTGGGGATGCATGAGGGGATCTGCAATCACTTCTCGGCCTTGGTGCCAGGGCGCGACGATTTGATGCTGGTGAACCCCTACGGCTGGGCGTTCTCCGAAATCACCGCGTCGCGGTTGCTGATCACGGATCTGGCGGGGCGGGTGGTGGCGGGCGACGGCGTGCCGGAGGCGACGGCCTTCTACATCCATGGCCGCATGCACCTGCGGAACCCGCGCGCGAAGGCCGCCTTCCACACCCACATGCCCTATGCGACGGCGCTGGCGATGCTGGATGGGCCGCCGCTGGCGTGGGCGGGCCAGACGGCGTTGAAATTCTACGGCCGCATGCTGGTGGACGAGCACTATAATGGGCTTGCGCTCGACGATGCCGAAGGCGACCGCATCGCCGCGGCCATTGGCGATGCCGACATCGTCTTCATGCGTAACCACGGGGTGATGGTCGTCGGGCCCGGGATAGCCGAGGCTTGGGATGATCTTTATTATCTGGAAAGGGCGGCGCAAGCGCAGTGGCTGGCGGAAAGCACCGGCCGCCGCCTGCAGCCGGTCCCAGACGCCCTCGCACGCAAGACGTATGAACAGATGCGCGCCGCCGACGGTGAAAGCGCGCGGTTGCACCTAGCGAGCGTCAGGCGAATCCTGATGGCGGATGCGCCCGACTTCGCCAGCTGATCAACGAATGCGGCGGTTCATGCCGCTGTCATCCTGTTCCAGCACCACGCCGCCACCCTGATAGGCACCGTCGCCCCGCTGCGTTGGCAGGGTCAGGCCGGCAAAGGGGTTGGAGGGCGAGGGGCGCAGGGTAGGCGCGGCATAGCCCTGCGCCGCGGGTGGCATGGACCCCTGGAAGCCGCCCTGGGGGCCAGCGACGTAGCCCTGTGGTCCCTGCATGTAACCCTGCGGAGCCTGACCGTAGCCCTGAGGCGGGGGCATATAACCCTGCGGAGCGGGGACATAGCCTTGCGGCGGGGCGGCGTAGCCCTGCGGGGCCGGAGCATACCCCTGGGGCTGAGGAACGTAGCCTTGTGGGCCTTGGACATATCCCTGCGGCCCCTGCGCCGCGTAACCCGGCGGCGGCGCATAGAACTGCGGCGCTTGGCCGGGTGGCGCGTATTGAGGCGCCATGGCGGCGCCCGGCTTCATCCTGGCGTCGGGCTGCGCGTACTGCGCCTGTGCCGCGGGAGCGATCAACGCGGCGACAATGGGAATGATGTGCCAACGGGCCATGAGCTGTTTCCTTCTATGAACTGGAAACGTCAGCGCATGGCACCGGTTGCCGAGGCGCACTGGAGCGAGCCGGCAGCGTGGGCGTGGGCTAACTTCGGTGGCTTCCGGCTGCGACCATCGGGGTTTAGCGTTGTCGTGCGACCTGGTGTGTGGCGTCCCCGGCGGGAGGATAACCGACAAACACCTCATAAACTATTGATTTTATTGGCCTAATTTCGGCCTAAAATCGCCTGAAATTCGCTAGGTGACGTAGGGTAGTGACACAGACCGACTCAGGATTCAACGTGATTAAAGCTAGATGTGGCTTTCTTCGCCGCCCTTCGCT
>JACMRO010000384.1 GCA_014376425.1 Rubritepida sp. | reverse complement strand
GAAGGCCGCGACCCGAAGTATTCGTGGCGCAATCCGGGCTTTGCGCAGGACGACTCGCACCCGGTGCTCAACGTCACCTGGAACGACGCCGTGGCCATGAGCCGCTGGCTCAGCCGGCAGGAAGGCCGCCGCTACCGCCTGCCGACCGAAGCCGAGTGGGAATACGCCTGCCGCGCCGGATCGGCGTCGCGCTACCACGGCGGCAACGCGCCCGAGTCGCTGCTGCAGATCGCCAATACCTTCGACGCCGCCGCCGCCCGCCACTGGCCGGCCCTGCGCGCGCAGGCCCTGCCGGGGTCCGACGGCCATGCCTTCACCGCGCCGGTGGGCAGCTATCGGCCGAACGCCTTCGGCCTGCACGACATGCTCGGCAATGCCTGGGAATGGACCGCCGACTGGCATGACGAAGCCTATTACGCCGCCTCGCCGGCCGCCGATCCGCCAGGCCCGGCCGAAGGCACGGTGCGTGTGCGCCGGGGCGGCTCCTGGCACACCTGGGCGCTGTACGCGCGCTGCAGCTACCGCAACTGGAATTCGGCGCAGACCCGCTATACCCTGGTTGGCATGCGGCTGTTGCTTGAAGCGGACAGCGCCGACCGCTGAGGGCTGGAAAAATAAGGGCTTTTGTCCAGCAACTTTTCAAGTTTTACAGGAGCGCCGTATGAACCGCAGCATCGCCGACCGCCTGGCCCGCGCCACCGCCCTATGGCAGCACGTCGGCCGCGAACGGCCGTCTTTTGCGCTGCCGGCCGGCCCGGGCCAGGAATCGGTCTGGGACTACCCGCGCCCGCCCCGGCTGGTGCCTGATCACCGGGAAGTGGTCGTGATGGCCGGCAGCCTTGAGATGGCCCGCAGCCGCCGGGCGCTGCGCCTGCTCGAAACCGCCAGCCCGCCGGGCTTTTACCTGCCGGCGCAGGATGTTCGCACCGACTGCCTGGTGCCGGCTTCGGGCAGTTCGCAGTGTGAATGGAAAGGCCAGGCGGCCTACTGGTCGGTGCTGCTGCCCGGCGGCGGCATGCTCGACCGCGTGGCCTGGTCTTATGCGCATCCGCTGGCGCCTTACGAGGCGATGGCCGGCTTTTTCGGCTTTTATCCGCAGCACCTGGACTGCCGGGTGGACGGCCTGCGGGTGCAGCCGCAGCCCGGCGGTTTTTATGCCGGCTGGATCACGCCCGAGGTGGTCGGGCCGTTCAAGGGCGGACCCGGTTCAGGCGGCTGGTGAGCGGCCGTGAGAAGGGCGGCTGGTCAGCGTGCTGACCTGGGCCTTGCGGCCATCCGCCTTACGTCCTGCGGCCGGCGCCGCCGCGGACGCATGCCCCCCAGCACCCCCAGCCCGACCCCGCTGGCCAGCGCCAGCGCCGCCACCGGCATGGCGCGCACCGCCAGCGTGCGGTAGCCGCCGTCGATGGTGTGCACGCGTGACGGTTCGAACAGATTGCCGTTGGTGACCGGCGCCGGGCCGGCGCGCTCCAGCGCCCGGTCGGTCAGCCAGCGCGCAAGGCGGGCGGTCAGGCCGGGCGCGACGGCATGCGCCAGCCG
>JACMRO010000383.1 GCA_014376425.1 Rubritepida sp. | reverse complement strand
TGCGCGGCGTGCTTCGCGCTGCTCCATCCGTCCCGCTTGGCCTCTATCGTCGCCAAGGCAGCGGCTCGGAATGTGACCAGTTCCGCCACATCGCGTCTAGGAGCGCGTTGAGCAGAGCGCGCGGCTATGGGATCCATCCCCCCAGCCGCCGTTGTGATCGCCTTCATGGCGGCCAACCGGGCATCGGCCAAGCCTACCACCGGGTAGGCGCCCAAGCCCATATCTCGCCTAACGCCTTTTCCAACCGTCAGGCGCAGCACCCATGCCCCGGTTCCTGCCGCTTGCCCGGGCTTCACCAGCAGATGCAGGCCACCACCGGCCCCAATCCTTGCGGCCTTGCCAGTGGGAGCCTTCGCCAACCCTGCAAGCTTCGATTTCAACGCTAGGGCAGTTAAATCGGCCACAGTCGGCTCCCATCGTTCCCACTCTCATTCCCACATAGAAGTGGGAACAGTGTGACGCAAGGGAAACCATCCCGGGACGCTCGATGGATAGTTTGCAGCCTTTACGCTGGGCTTTTCGGTTATCCTGAGACAGTGGGAACCACCATCTTGGCGGATTTCGGGTCCGCCAGACTGGCATCAATATTAGGTGTTTGATGTGAGCATTCCGAGGCCTGGAAGCCGCTAAATTACAGGCTCGTTGTTCCCGGCCATCGCAGAAGGCGCCGTGACGGTACCGCCGCCCAGCGGCTATGCGCTGCGCGAATATTTTTGCGTGGTTCCCTCATGAAGCCCCACCCCCTCGCACTCACCGCCGGTTCGGAACCCGGCAGTACCTCGCGCCGGTGCCGCGCTCATGACTGCTTCGCTCGGTAGGCAGGTCACCCTGCCAGCCGTCGGGACGCGATGGCGGCCCCCTCGACCAGGGCACCCAGCTTCGCCCAGGCGATCGCCGGGTCCACCGCGCCGAAGCCGGCGAAGGTGCTGAAGCCGCAATCGGTACCGGCCACCACCCGCTCGGCACCCACGATGCCGGCGAAGCGTTCGATGCGCTGCGCCACCAGCTCAGGGTGCTCGACGAAGTTGGTCGTGGTGTCCAGGCAACCCGGAATCAGCACGTAATCATCGGGGATGACGGTGTCGGCCCAGGCCGTCCATTCATGCGCGTGGCGCGGGTTGGATGCCTCGAACAGCAGGCTTCGCGGCTTGGCCTTGAGCAATGTCGGCAGCACGGCGGCCAGCGGTACGTCATGCGTGTGCGGGCCTTCGTAGTTTCCCCAGCAGATATGCATGCGCACGCGGTCGGCGGGGACGTTGCGGAGCGCGTAGTTCAGAATTTCAACATGGATCTCGGCGCGGCGAATGAACTCGGCTTCGCTGCTTTCGGCATACATCATGTGGCGGCCCAGGCCGAGGTCGGGGGCGTCGATCTGCAAGATCAGGCCAGCGGCGACGATGGCCTCGTATTCGTGGCGCATCCCTTCCGCCACATTCTCCATGTAACTGTCCAGATCACGGTGGAAGGTGCTGGGCTGGAACAGCGCGATGACACCGGGCGAGGCGCTG
>JACMRO010000382.1 GCA_014376425.1 Rubritepida sp. | reverse complement strand
TCCTGCAGGGGGCGACCGGCGATCATGGCGTGCAGGCCCAGCCGGGGTGCGACCAGCCGCAACTGCCGCACCTGCTCCAGCGTCCATTCACGTGTCAGTGCGGTAGCGGCCTTCTGCGCCGCGTCGTCATAGATCAGCCCTGCCCAAAATGCCGGCTGCGCCTGCAGCATGGCAGGCGAGCCAGCGTCGCTGCCGCGCATTTCCAGGAAGCGCTTCAGGCGCACTTCGGTGAACACCGTGGTCACGTGGTCGGCCCAGTCGCCCATCGTGGCGTGCTGGCCTTGCAGGCCGTGTGCCATGAAGTCGCGGAAGGATTCGCCGGCCACGTCCATCAACCCGCCGTCGCGCGCCAGGAAGTACATCGGCACATCGAGCACGAACTGCACGAATAGCCCGAAGCCGAAGCCGGGTTCGAAGACACAGGCCGGAATGCCGGTGCGGTCCGGGTCGGTGTCCGTCCAGGCCCAGGCGCGGCCGGAGAGGTAGCCCGACGGGCGGCCTTCGATGAAGGGCGAGTTCGCGAACAATGCGGTGGCCAGCGGCTGCAGGGCGAGGCAGAGCCGCAGCTTTTCGGCCATGTCGGCTTCATCGCCAAAGTCCAGGTTCACCTGCACGGTGCAGGTCCGCAGCATCATGTCGAGCCCGCGGCTGCCGCGTGTCGGCATGTAGCGGCGCATGATGGCGTAGCGCGATTTCGGCATCCACGGCATTTGCGCGCGCGTGGCGGTGGGGTGGAAACCCAGCGGCGCGAAGCCCAGGCCCAGGGGGCCCGCCACCTCGTGCACGTCGCGCAGGTGGGCGCGCAGCTCGGCATCGGCGTCGTGCAGGTTGGCCATCATGCCGCCCGACAGCTCGAACTGGCCGCCGGGTTCGAGGCTGACCGATGCGCCAAATCCCTTCAGGCCTATGATGTGACCGGCATCGAGGATCGGCTCCCAGCCTTTCGCCGCAATGCCTTCCAGCATGGCGCGGATGCCATCGGGTTCGTAGGCCGGCGGCGCCAGATCCGCGCGGCGAAAGCCGAATTTTTCGTGCTCGGTGCCGATGCGCCAGTCGGTGCGCGGCCGGGAGCCGGCGGCAAACCAATCGGCCAGCTGACGCGCATTCTCGATCGGCGTCGGATCGGCCTCACCGGGGTTCGACATGCAGGCCCTTTTTCATCGCGCAAGTTTCAATCGGCCCAGTCTCCGCCGAGCGCCTGAAGCGCCGCCAGCCCCGCTACCGCAGCCGTCTCGGCCCGCAGGATGCGGGGCCCCAGGCGGCGCAGCGATACAAAGGGCCGGGCGGCCATATCGTCAAGTTCGGCCACCGTGAAGCCGCCCTCGGGGCCAACCAGAAGGGCGCGCGCTTGCCCACCGATCGGCGGCACCGCGCGCCGTTCCGCCGCGACCAGTAAGGGCTCGCCCGGCCATGCGTCCAGGACCGCATGCATCGGAAGCGTCGCCTCCACGCGCGGCACGCCCAGCCGCTCGCACTGCTCGGCCGCGCCGCGGGCGATGGCGCCGAGTCGTTCGATGTTGAGGTGCGACACCACACTGCGTCGGGTCAGCATCGGCTGGATGCGGGTGGCGCCCAGTTCGGTCGCCTTCTCCACCAGCCATTCCATCGCGTCACGCTTCAGTGCCGCGACCAGCAGGGTCAATGGCGGCTCGGGCGCTGGCGGGCGAATGCGGGGCCCGAGCAAGAAACTTCCGCGATCGCGGCGTAACGCCACCACCGTCGCCTCGAATTCGCCGTCGCCGCTGTTGAAAAGCCGAACCGGGTCGCCGGGGCCGCGCCGCAGCACGGTGCCCAGGTGGTGCGCCTGGGCGGGGGTGGCGGCGATCTCGGCGCCCTCGGCCAGCGTGGCGTGGGAATGCACCCGGGGGATGGACATGGCGCCCCCCATCCCGGATTCATCGCCACCATGCAAGGCTTCACCGATATCCGGGCGGGTGGCTGGGTGGCGCGGCTGCCCGCGGCCGCGCGACCCTACGCCCTGTTGATGCGGATCGACCGGCCGATCGGCGCCTGGCTGTTGTATCTGCCTGGGCTGTGGGCGATTGCGCTGGCGGCGCCTGGCTGGCGCGCGGGGCTGTGGCTGGCGGCTCTGTTCGCCGTGGGTGCGGTGGCCATGCGCGGTGCCGGCTGCGTGGTGAACGACCTGTGGGACCGCAAGCTGGACCGCATGGTGGAGCGCACCC
>JACMRO010000381.1 GCA_014376425.1 Rubritepida sp. | reverse complement strand
GCGCTGTCGGACTGGCCGGCGGGGTCGAGCCGCAGGGCGCTACGGCCGGTGTCCAGCCGCAGGACATCCCAGCCGGCGCCGCCGTCGGCCACGTCATCGCCGGCGCCCCGGGCCAGCGGGGCGTCCGCCTGCCCGCCCCCGCCCATCGGGATGCGCTGTTCGGCGCGGCGGGTCGCGACCTGCTGCAGGGTGGGCAGGGCGACGACCTGCGGGCGCCGGGCGCCGGCGATGACGTGGCCGATGGCGGCGCCGGCTGGGATGTCCTGCGGCTGGACACCGGCCGTAGCGCCCTGCGGCTCGACCCCGCCGGCCAGGCCGACAGCGCCGATGGTCGCGACCGCTTCACCGGTATCGAGGCCATCGAAATGCTGGACGGCTCCATCCAACTCACCGGCGGCGGCGTGGTGGGCGGGCTGGTCGGGCTGTATGAGGCGGCGTTCGGCCGGGCGCCCGACGCTGGCGGCCTGGCCTTCTGGGCCAGTACCTGGAAAATGGACCCCGACATGACCCATGTCGCGGCGAACTTCCTGCGCAGCGCCGAATTCCGCGACGGCCCCGGCCTGGCGGCACGCTTCACGGCCCTGGGCGAGATGCAGCCGGCGGGCGATGAGGCCGCGGCACTCGCATGGCTGGCTGGCCGCGCCGACATCGATGCCCGCTTCGCCGAAGGCATCTGGGTGGCCGACGCCGATGCGCTGCTGGTGGCCCGGATGTATGATCTGGCGCTGGGCCGTGTGCCGGACGAGGTGGGTTTCCGCTTCTGGCTTGGCCATGTGCAGGACGGGTTTTCGGCCGAGGGCCTGGCGCAGGGCTTCCAGGACAGCCCCGAAGCCGTGGCACGCGGCGGCAGCGGCTTCCTGGATTCGACGGCCTTGCTGGCGGCGGTGCAACATGAGCGCTGGGCGCATCACGCCGATGGGGTGGTGTTCGCCTGACTGGAGACCGGCCGGCCTGGGCTTCTCTGCCGGGTTCGAGGCGTTCAGTTCGCTTCCGGCCTCGATAGCAAGGCGATGTTCGACCGGGCGCAGCCGGCCTCGTTCACCGCTGCGGTTTTCGCAGCACAGCCCGCACCACCTCCGCCAGCCCCTGATGCTTCGGCCCCTCATCCAGCAGCACCGTGCCTTCGAGCAGCGCATGCACCTCGAAGCCGGCGAACGCTGCCTCCACCACAGCCCGGGTGAACAGCAATTCCGTCTGCCGCGGTCCGCCGCTGCGCCGACCCTCCTGCGCCGGCGAGAAGCATTCCAGCACCAGCCAACCGCCCGGCCGCAACGCCCGCCCTACGCCGGCAGCCACCGCCTCCCGGTCCTGCGGGGGCAGATGCACGAACACCCAGGCCACCAGGTCGAACGCCTGATCCGGCCAGTCCCAGCCCGCGGCATCGGCCACCACGCACTCCATCGCCACGCCGCGCTGGACTGCCAGGGCCGCAGCCCGGGCCATGCCAGTGGCCGACCAGTCCAGCGCCGTCACCGCCAGCCCCTGCTGCGCTAGCCACACACCGTTACGGCCCTCGCCATCACCGAGCGAAAGCGCCCGCATCCCGGGCGCCAACCGGTGCGCCTGCTCCATCAGAAACAGGTTCGGCGCCTGCCCGAACATGCCCGGTGCCGCTTCGTAGCGCGCATTCCAGGCGGCGCTGTCGCTCATGCCGGCGCCCAGCCGGGCGGTGCCATCTCGAAGCCGGCAAAGTCGAATGCGGGTGACACCGTGCAGCCCACCAGCACCCAGCCCCCGACCGGTTCGGCCGCCTGCCACCAGCCCTTCGGCACCAGCGCGAAGGGCATCTGCCCGGCGTCCAACGCCATGCCCAGCAGCCGTTCCTGTACCCCTTCGCCCGCTTCGGAGAGCCGCAGCCGCAGCGGTGCGCCGGCATGCCAGTGCCAGCCCTCCGCCGCGTCCACCCGATGCCAGTGCGAGCGTTCGCCCGCCCGCAACAGATAGAGGATGGCGGTGCCGGCGCCGCGCCCCGCTGCCGGCGCATCGCGCCACATCTCCCGATAGTGCCCACCCTCGGGATGTGGCCGCAGGCCCAGGCGCTCGATCATCGCATCGGCGTCAGCCAACCGGCACCGTCTCGGCGAAGCCGCGCTGCGTGCTGACACCTTTCCACCAGGCCGCCAGCTTTGGCCGCGCCGTCTTCCAGTCCTCATGCGCGAAGCGGAAATCCAGGTAGCCCAGGGCGCAGCCGATGGTGATGCGGCCGATCTCCAGCGGCCCTGCGAGGTCGCTCTGCTCCAGCACGTCCAGCGCGCGGCTTACCACCGCCGCCTGCCGCACGCCGAAGGCCACCCGCGCCTCATCCTGCGGCACCGCCGCCTGCATCCGCCGGGCCACGGCCGCATCCATGATGCCGTCGCCCAGCGCCTGCCATTTCAGCGCGGCGACGCGTGCCGGGCCGGCCGGCGGGATCAGCGGCGCCGCATCGCCCAGCGTGTCGAGATATTCGCAGATGACCGGGCTGTCGTAGAGCGTGTCGCCACTGTCGGTCACCATCGCCGGCACCCGGCTCAGCGGGTTATCGGCCAGCAGGTCGGCCGGGCTTTGATGCGGGTTGGAGGATACGCGCTCGATCTTGTTGTCCAGTCCGCGAATGACGGCGCATATCATGACCTTGCGGACGAAGGGGCTGGCGCCGGCGTAATGCAGTTTCATGGTCGTGCTCCCGTGTGACGCGTTCAACGAAACACATCCTTGGCGGCGCGGATACGGGCCAGTTCGGCCACTGACTTCGCCCGCAGGAAAGGGTTCACCTGCCGCTCGAAGCCGATGGTGGTGGGCAGGGTGGGAAGCCCCGCATCTCGCAGCGCCTGCGCCTGCTTGGCCCATTCCCGCAGGGCGGCATTGTCAGGCTCCACGGTCAGCGCGAAGCGGATGTTGCTGAGCGTGTATTCATGGCCGCAGCAGACCAGCGTCTCGTCCGGCAGCGCCGCCAGCGCGGCCAGCGCGCCGAACATGTCGGCCGGGGTGCCTTCCAGCAGGCGGCCGCAGCCGGCGCTGAACAGCGTGTCGCCACAGAACACCGCGGCGCGGAAAGCAAAGGCGATGTGCCCCAGCGTATGCCCCGGGCTGTCCAGCACGGTGCCAAAATTCTGCCCCAGGGTGAAGCTGTCACCCGGTGCCAGGGCCAGGTCCAATGGCGGCAGCCGGCGGGCATCCGCCGATGCCCCCACCACCTTGGCGCCGAATTCGGTGACCAGCGCGGCCACCCCGTCGATGTGATCGCCGTGGTGATGGGTCAGCAGAATCCAGTCCAGCCCGGTGCCCTCGGCGCGGATCATCGCCGCCACTGGCCCAGCTTCGCCCGGATCGACCACCGCCGTCTGCCCCGTGGCTGGGTCACGCAGCCACCAGGCGTAATTATCCGTGAGGCAGGGGATCGGCTTGATTGTGATGGTCATCGACATTCTCCGAAGGGACGATTCCGCGGCGCGGCCTGGCGGCCTATATCCTCTGCATGAGCCATGAGGTCCACGGTCTGGGCAGTTTCTACGCCTCCGCCCCCGGGGTGGTGGCGCGACGCATGCTGCGGGCCGGGCTCCGGCGGCTGTGGCCCGATCTGCGTGGGCTGGAGGTGGCGGGCGGGGGCTGGGCCTCGCCGTATCTGGGGGTGTGGCCCGGCGCGGCGCGCGCCATTTCCCTGGTGCCGGCGCCGCTGGCCGAGGCCCGGCCCCCCGCGCCCTGCGCCCTGATCCCCGAGACGGTGCTGCCGCTCCCCGATCTCAGCCTAGACCGCATCCTGCTGGTGCATGCGCTTGAGGCGGTGCCCAACCCGGCCGTGCTGCTGCGTGAATGCTGGCGTGTGCTGCGCGATGACGGCCGGCTTCTGGTGGTGCTGCCCAACCGGCATGGCTGCTGGTCGCTGTTCGACCATACGCCTTTTGGCCAGGGCCGGCCCTGGTCGCGCGGGCAGCTGGGACGGCTGCTTCAATCGCGGCTGTTCCGGGTGTCGGCGATGCGGCCGGCGCTGTTCGTGCCGCCGTTTTCCGCCCGCTGGGCTTTGGCAGGGGCCGGTGTCTGGGAAGGCCTGGGGCGGGCTGCGCTGCCCGGCCTGTCGGGCGTCGTGCTGGCGGAGGCGGTGAAGGACGTGTTGGGCGTGGTGCCGGGTGCGGGGCTCGAAGCGGCGATGGCCGGCGCGCGGAACAGCGTGCTCCGGCCGATCCCGGGCGTGAGTGGGCACGGGATGGTGGGGCCGGTAGCCCCGGGCACGGGTACGTGGCGGCCTGTGGCCACGCCGCCGTAGGGGGCCGGGGGTTGCCCGGCCGATCCCGGGTGTGAGTGGGCACGTGATGGTGGGCCCGGCAGCCCCGGCCATGGGTACGCGGCGGCCTGTGGCCACGCTGCCGAAGGGGCCGGGGGTCGGTTCGCGCGGGCGCTGAGATGGTGCTGGTCAAAGGGCCGCATGGCCCCCCAGCACGGGTGGGCCTGTCGTCGCCGCTCCAGCGGCTACCGCCGTCGCTCCGGCGGCGCCTCGGCTGCTGCCGGGTTTTCGGGCCAGTCGTGCCTGGGGTAGCGCCCTCGCATGTCGCGCCGCGCATCGGCCCAGCCCGCACCCCAGAAGCCGGCCAGGTCTGCCGTGATGCCGATCGGCCGGCCGGCGGGCGACAGCAGGGCGATGTGCAGCGGCACCGTGCCGCCCGCCAGCAGCGGCGTGGCGGTGACCCCGAACAGATGCTGCGCCCGCGCTTCCAGCCGCGGCGGATCGGTCGTGTAGTCGATCGCGGCCGAACGGCCTTGCGGTAGCGGCAGGCGGGCGGGCAGGGCGGCCTCCAGCGCGCGCCGGCGTTCCTGCGGCAGCAGCAGGGCGGCCAGGTCGATGGTGCGCAGCTCGCTCAGCCGCGACAGGCCGAAAAGGTGGGGCGCCAGCCATTCGGTAGCGGTGGCGATGAGGTTTGGCGTGGTCACGTCGGGCCAGGCCTGATCGGCGCGCCGCATCCAGCCGATCCGCGCCTGAAGCTGCCGGGCCGCATCGCTCCATTCGAGGTCGCGCAGGTCGCGCCCGGCGGCGGCCTCGGCCAGCGCCAGCGCCAATGCCTGTGCGTCGGGGTGCAGCGGCGGCGCCTCCTCCAGCACCAGGGGGCCGAACATGCGGCGGCGGCGGGCGGTGACAGAACCCGTGCGGGCATCGAATACGGCGCCCTCTACCCAGGCGATGCGTTCGGGGAAGCGCGCTTCCAGGGTCGCCAGGTCAAGCGGTGCCGCCATGCGAATCCGCGCCTCGGTGCCCACCAGCTCAAGCTGCGCTACCGCCAGCAGGGGGGCACGGCGCAGCGGGTCGTTGGCGGCGGTGCGCGCGCCCGGCCCGGCGCCGAGCCGCGGGTTACTGCCGGCGCCGAGCCGCGGGTTACTGCCGGCGCCGAGCCGCGGGTTATTTCCGGCGCCGAGCCGCGGGTTGATTCCGGCACCAAGTCGCGGGTCATCACCGGCGCCGAGTTGCGGATGGTCCTCGTCGCCCAGCTGCAGATCGCGAGCGGCGTCGAGGCCGGCCAGGCGGAACACGCCTTCCAGCACGCCGCGCCGCACGGCGATCCGGTCCGGGAAGCCGGCCGCCAGCAGCGGCCCCGCATCGCCGCCGGGCAGGGCACGGGCTGGCAGGCCCAGCCCGCGGCGGGGCTGGGCCGCAGCCCGGCTGATGCGTGCCAGCGTAGGCCGGTCCGCCGCCGCATGGTCGGCGCCATGCAGCAGACCCAGGCGCAGGTTGATGTCGGCCGGTGCCTCGCGGTCGCGGATCGGGTCGCGCTCTTCCAGCAATGCGGCGAGGTCGGCGGCCAGGGCACGCTCGCCATCGTCGCGCGCTGCCAGCATCATCCGGGCAAAGCGGGGATGGGTGCCAAGGCGGGCCATGCGCCGGCCAGTGTCGGTGATGCGGCCATGGCTGTCCAAAGCGTCCAGCGCGTGCAGCAGGGCACGGGCGGCGGCCCAGGCACCGGCCGGCGGTGCGTCCAGCAGAGGCAGGTCGGCCGGCGCGGCACCCCAGGCGGCGCAATCCAGCGCGAAGGAGGACAGCTCGGCCTGCAGGATCTCCGGCCGGTCCTGCAGCGGCAGGCCGCGATGCAGCGCTTCGGTCCACAGGCGGATGGCGATGCCCGGCTCGGTCCGCCCGGCGCGGCCGGCGCGCTGCTCGGCGGCCGCGCGGCTGATCCGCTGCGTGGTCAACCGCGTCAGGCCCGAGGCCGCGTCCAGCCTTGGCGCCCGGCGGAAGCCGCCATCGACCACGATGCGCACGCCCGGCACGGTCAGCGACGTCTCGGCGATCGAAGACGCCAGCACCACCTTTCTCCTGGTGCCCGGGGCCAATGCTCGATCCTGCTCGCCCGGCGGCAATTCGCCATGCAACGGCAGCACGTCTGCGACGATGCCGGCCAGCCGCTCGGCGGTGCGCCGGATCTCGCTCCATCCCGGCAGGAAGGCCAGCACGTCGCCGGGATGGTCGCGCAGCGCCTCGCGGATCGCGCCGGCCATGGCTTCGGGCAGGGCGCGGACGTCTGGTAGTTCGCGGGCCCGATGTTGAATGACCACGGCGTGGGCACGCCCCAGGCTCTCGATCACCGGGGCGCCCAGCAGGCCGGCGAAGGCCGCGCCGTCCAGCGTGGCACTCATGGCCAACAGCCGCAGCTCCGGCCGCAGGTTGCGCTGCACGTCCAGGCACAGCGCGATGGCGATATCGGTGTCGAGGTTACGCTCATGCGCCTCGTCGAAGATGACGCAGGCGACGCCATCGAGCCCCGGATCTGATTGCAGCCGGCGCACGAGGAGCCCCTCGGTCACAACCTCGACCCGCAATTCGGGTCCGGCCACACGTTCCATCCGCGTCGCCAGGCCGATGCGTTTGCCCAGCGCCTCACCCAGCATTTCCGCCATGCGCCGGGCGGCAGCCCGCGCGGCGACGCGGCGCGGCTCGAGCACCAGGATTTTCCCGTCCGCCCAGGGCTCGTCCATCAGCACCAGGGGCACCAGGGTGGTTTTGCCGGCGCCGGGCGGGGCGACGAGCACGGCCGACCGCCCGCCTTGCAGCGCCGCCCTCAACGCCGGCAGAGCCTCGTGGACCGGAAGCTCAGCCAGCCGTCGGCACCGGCACGGTGGCCGCCGGCGCGCCGCGGCCATACAGTGCCATCGCCCGCCGTTCGAAGGCGCGCACCATCATCTGCACCGCCTCGTTGAACACCAGGCCGATGGCGGCGCGCAGCAGGGCGCTGCGGAATTCGAAATCGACGAAGAAATCGACTTCGACGCCGGCCGGGTGCGGCTGGAATTTCCACGTGTTGTTGAGGTAGCGGAAGGGCCCGTTGAGGTAGCGCACCCTTACCTCGCGCCCGGGCTCCAGCTCCACCTCGCTACGGAAGGTTTCGCGGAACACCTTGAAGCCGATGGTCATGTCGGCGGTCAGCCGGGCCTCGTCCTGATCGACAATGCGCGCCGCCGCGCACCAGGGCAGGAATTCGGGGTAGCGGCGCACATCGGCCACCAGCGCGTACATCTGCTCCGGCGTGTAGCGCAGGATCTTTTTCTGGGCGTGGGTGGGCATGTTAGGCCGCCGTGCTCCGCGCGGCCTGTTCTGCCCCACGCGGCGCGGACTGCGCCGTCGCGTGCGCCGCAGCCTGTGGTGCGGCGTGTCCCGCGGCCTGCACCGCCGCGTGCCGCGCGGCCTGCACCGCCGCGTGCCGCGCGGCCTGCAGCGCCGCAAAATCCTCATCGGCATGGTAGGAACTGCGGGTCAGCGGCGTGGCCGAAACCAGCAGGAAGCCTTTGCCGCGGGCGGTGCGCGCATATTCGTCAAACTCGGGGGGCGGTACGAACCGCGCCACTGCCGCATGCTTCACGCTGGGCTGCAGATACTGGCCGATGGTGAGAAAATCGACCTCGGCGCTGCGCAGATCGTCCATCACCTGGGAAATCTCCATCCGCTCCTCGCCCAGCCCCACCATGATGCCGGATTTGGTGAAGATGGAGCCATCCAGCCGCTTCACCTCGTCCAGCAGCCGCAGCGAGTGGAAGTAACGGGCGCCCGGGCGGATCGTCGGGTATAGCCGCGGCACGGTTTCCAGATTGTGATTGAATACGTCGGGCCGCGCTGCGACCACGACCTCCAGCGCGCCCGGCTTGCGAAGGAAGTCGGGCGTCAGAATCTCGATCGTGGTGCCCGGCGTCGCGGCACGGATGGCGGCGATGGTTTCGGCAAAATGCACTGCGCCGCCATCGGCCAGATCGTCGCGGTCGACGCTGGTGATCACGACATGGCGCAGCCCCAGCTTGGCCACCGCGTCGCCCACGCGGCGCGGTTCGTCACTGTCCAGCGCGTTGGGCATGCCGGTGGTGACGTTGCAGAAGGCGCATGCGCGGGTGCAGATGTCGCCCATGATCATCATGGTCGCGTGCCGTTGCGACCAGCATTCGCCGATGTTGGGGCAGGCCGCTTCCTCGCACACCGTCACCAGCTTGTTGGCGCGCATCAGGTCGCGCGTCTGAGCATAGACCGGGTGATTGGGCGCGCGGACGCGTATCCAGTCCGGTTTGCGCTGGATGGGGTTGTCGGGGCGGGCCGCCTTTTCGGGGTGGCGCGGGTGACGGATATCGAGCCGTGTGACCATGGGGGGCATATAGGGTCTGGTCCGCGGGTCGGCTACGGTGCGGGCTCAAGCGTCAGGTGAAAGCCCGGGCTGGGCTCCCATCGTGCATCCCAGTCGTCGCAGCGGGGATTGGCGGCGCCGCGGACAAAATCGTCCGGCGCGAAGGACAGGGGTCGATGCGGCGTGCGCAGCCCGGCCTCCGCCGCCCGCGCCAGCCACCATTCGCGGGGCTGCAGGGTGAGGTGGAGGGGTGCGCCGGTGGCCGGGTCGTGCGCCTCGAAGTTGGCGACGGAGGCCACGAACACGCCATCCACGCCGAGTGCCTGGCGGATCTGCCCGAAGAGCTGCGCCATGGCGTCGGCTGGCATCCGCTCCAGCACTCCCCAGGCAGTGATGATGTCGAAGTGGGCAGGCTTGCCATCCTCGCGCAGCAACTGGAAGGGACGCTTGAGGTCGGCGGCGAGGAAGCGGCCCGGCACGACCCGTCGGAAACCCTGCTGACGGTCGCCTGCCACACCCCAGGATTGATGGCCGGCAGCGAGGAAGTCCCACACCAGCCCGCCGCCGCCGCAACCCAGATCGAGGTGCTGCAACGCACGGCCGGGGAAAAGCCTTTCGCAGGCGGAGACGAAGCGCGGCTGGCGGGCGTCCTCGGCAGCAACAGGCGGCAGGTCGCTGGCCAGCTCGGTGACGATGCGCAGCCCACCCGGTGAGGCGCCCGTCGATGCGCCGCGCGCCAGGATGGTCAGCTGGTCAAAGCCCAGCTCCTCCAGTCGCAACAGGCATTGCCGCAAAGCCGCCTGGCGTTCCTCGGCCAGCGTGCGGGCGGTGGCGGCCTGAGCGTCCAACGTCGCCCGCATCGCCTCCAGGCGCCCGGCCTGCGCTTGCATCGCCTGGTCCTGACGCTCGGACATGGTCGGGACTGCTGCGGCCAGCTCTGCCATGGCGGCGCGCAGCGCGGCCAGTTCCTGGCTCTGCGCAGCCAGCACGTCGCGCAAGGCAGGGATCTCGGCCAGCCGGCCATCCGGGGCCTGCAGGCTCTCGATCCGCGCCGCCACGCCGGCCAGCCCGGCCACGAGAGTTTGCGTGGCGTGCGCGCTGGCCTGCCCCGCCTGTGCCACATCCGTGGGCAACCGCCACAACCGGCGCAGCTGCGCGGCGCGATCCGTCCATTTGCTGGCCATTGCCCGCGCCCCGTTCAGATGTGAATCACGCGGCCATAGGCATCGAGCACGCTCTCATGCATCGTCTCGCTGACAGTGGGGTGCGGGAACACGGTGTGCATCAGGTCGGCCTCGGTCGATTCAAGGGTGCGCGCGATGCAGTAGCCCTGGATCATTTCAGTCACTTCCGGGCCCACCATGTGGGCGCCCAGCAGCTCGCCCGTACCGGCGTCGAACACCGTTTTCACCAGCCCCTCCGGCTCACCCATGGCGATCGCCTTGCCGTTGGCGAGGAAGGGAAAGCGGCCGACACGCACCTCGTGGCCGCGCGCCTTCGCGGCCGCCTCGGTCAGCCCGACGCTGGCAACCTGCGGCCGGCAATAGGTGCAGCCGGGGATGTTCAGTATGTCCATGGCGTGCGGGTGCAGGCCGGCGATGTTCTCGACACAGATCGTGCCCTCATGGCTCGCCTTGTGCGCCAGCCAGGGGGCCCCTGTCAGATCGCCGATCGCGTAGATGCCGGGTTCACCGGTCTGCCCCATCGCATCGGTGACGACATGGGTGCGGTCGACCACGATCTTTGTGCCTTCAAGGCCGAGATCCTCGACATTGCCGACGATGCCGACGGCGGAGATCAGGCGGTCCGCGGTGACTTCCTGGACCTTCCCGCCCGCCTCGATGATGGCGGTGACGCTGTCGGCGCCTTTACGCACGCCCTGGACGCGGGCGCCGGTCATGATCGTCATGCCCTGCTTGGCGAAGGCTTTCTGGACGAAGGCGCTGATCTCGGTGTCCTCGACCGGCAGGATACGGTCCATGACTTCAACCAGCGTCACCTTCGCCCCCATATTCTGGTAGAAGGAGGCGAATTCGCTGCCGATGGCGCCGGAGCCCACGACGATCAACGATTTCGGCATCGCAGCGGGCACCATCGCCTCGCGGTATGACCAGATCAGCTTGCCGTCCGGTTCCATGCCGGGGATGACGCGGGCGCGGGCGCCGGTGGCGAGGATGATGTGCGGGGCGGCCAGTTCGGCGACCGGCTTGCCATCCTTGGTGACGCTGATCGTGCCCGCGCCGGCCAGCTTCGCGTGGCCATCGAACACCGTGATCTTGTTCTTTTTCATCAGGTGCTTCACGCCGCCCGAGAGCTGCGCCGCCACGCCGCGGCTGCGCTTGACCACCTTGTTGAAGTCGAACCGGATGTTGTCAGCCGCGAACCCATACGCATCGAGGTCGTGCAGCATGTGATTGATCTCGGACGCGCGCAGCAGCGCCTTGGTCGGGATGCAGCCCCAGTTGAGGCAGATGCCGCCCAACCCCGCGCGCTGGACCAGGCCCCCTTTCATTTCGAGTTGGCTGGCGCGGATGGCGGCGACGTAGCCGCCGGGGCCACCGCCCACGACGATCAGGTCGAATGTGTCGGCCATGGTGCCCCCTATGCGGCCAGCGCGTGCAGCGCCTCGCCCGTCAGTCGTTGCGTGGTCCAGCCCTCATGCGGCGTGGCGCCGATGGAGCGATAGAAGGCGATCGACGGCGCGTTCCAGTCCAGCACCGACCATTCCATGCCCGAGGAACCGGCGGCGACGGCGCGGCGGGCGAGGTCGGCGAAGATGGCGCGGCCAATGCCCTGGCCGCGCGCCTCGGGGGCGACGAACACGTCCTCGAGGTAGAGCTTGGTCCGCGCCGTGAATGTGGAGATGGCGAAGTACCAGACAGCAAAACCGACAGGCGCGCCGTCCCACTCTGCGATGAGTGCGTGGGCACTGGGCGGGCTGCCGAAAAGCAGGGTTTCGAACTGCGCCTCGGTTCCGATGACGAGGTGCTCCAGCTTTTCATACACCGCCAGGGCATGCACGAAGCGCGCGACCAGCGGCACGTCGGCCCGCATTGCGATACGGAGTGCCAAGCGGCTCACTTCGCACCCGCCACAAATCCATCCGACGAAGCTGGCGCGCTCGGAACATCTGCAGGGGCTCCCAGCAGGCAAGTCCGGCGCGAATCATTGTCGAGAAAGGCTCCCATGGGGGTATGGCGCCTAAACATGGGTGCAGGCCGGCAGAGCCATTACCCCTGTTGCCAGGATGACGCATTGCAGCAGCCTGGATGCCGAAGCCAGCCTGAGGGTGGTAGTCTCCAACCGGAACCTCGTCACAGCATCAGGCTCAGCGGATCCTCCACCACGGCTTTGAACGCCGCCAGCCATTCCGCCGCCAACGACCCGTCGATCACCCGGTGATCCACGCTCAACTGGCATGTCATTACCGTGGCGATGGCCAGCGCGCCGTTCTTCACCACGGCCCGTGGCGTCCCCGCGCCCACCGCCAGAATACCGGCCTGCGGCGGGTTAATGATCGCCGCGAAATGGCTGACCCCGTACATCCCCATGTTGGAGACGGAGAAGCCGCCGCCCTGGAATTCATCCGGCTTCAGCTTGCCCGCTTTGGCCCGCGCCGCCAGGTCCTTCATCTCGTTCGAAATGGCGGCCAGGCCCTTGATGTCGGCGTTCTTCACGATGGGCGTGATCAGCCCGTCGGGGATGGAGACGGCGACCGAGATGTCGATCTGGTCGAACCGCAGGATCGCCTCCTCGGTCCAGCTCGCCGCCACGCCCGGTACGCGCCGCAGCGTCACCGCCGCCGCCTTGATGACCAGGTCGTTCACCGAAATCTTGTAGGCGCCCGGGCCGTCCTTCGGGCTGCGGGCGTTCAGCTTGGCGCGCAGGTCGAGCAGCGCGTCCAGTTCGATATCCATCGCCACGTAGAAATGCGGGATGGTGGCCTTGCTCTCCGACAGCCGCTTGGCGATGACCTTGCGCATGCTGCTGTTAGGATGCGGCGTGGTGCCTGGAAGCGGCACGGCCGGAACCGCGGCGGGCTTTGCCGCCTGGGCCGGTGCGGCTTGAGCGGGTGCCGCGGCAGTAGCGGGCGCGGCGGCCGGGGCAGGGCGGTTCATCGCCGCTTCCACATCCGCCTTCACCACCCGTCCCTGCGGCCCGCTGCCGCTGATCTTCGCGACGTCCAGCCCGGCCTGCTGCGCCATGCGGCGCGCCAGGGGCGACGCGAAGACCCGTTCGCCGGATGCGGTTTGCGGCACGGCCGCGCGCGGCGCCATCTCCGGTAGCGGATGCCGCTCGCCGCCCGCACCCGTCACGCCCTTCTCGGGCGGCGGCTGCCCACCCGATGCCCCCCCCGGCGGCGAGGTGGTCGCCACCGCCGGCGGGGTGGTTGTTCCGGCCGTCGGGAGGGGCCTGGGGTCG
>JACMRO010000380.1 GCA_014376425.1 Rubritepida sp. | reverse complement strand
TGCGAATCAATACGCGATGTGCGCAGCGTCGGTCCTGAATGAGGGGAGCCCATCATGGCCATGAGCAGAAGCGCGCCGATCTTCGAGATCTATACCGACCGCAAGGGCGAGTTCCGCTGGCGCGCCCGGGCCCGAAACGGGAATCTGTTGGCGGCTGCCAGCGAAGGTTATGCGGCGAGGCGGGATGCGGTGCACTGCGCCAAGCTGTTCGGCTACGAGCCGGCGGTGGTCGCGCCGGCGCCGAAGAATGTAACGGCAGCCAAGGCGGTGCCCGCCGCCAAGCTGTTCGGCGACAAGCCGGCGGTGGTAGCGCCGGCGCCGAAGAAGGTAGCGGCATCCAAGGCAGCGCCCGTTACCAAGGCGGTGAAGAAGCCCGCGGCAAAAAAGCTGGCACCCGAAGCGGCGGCCGCCCCGGTGAAGGCGCGCCGTGTGGCCAAACCCAAGGTGCCCGCCGGGGCCTGAGCTCAGCGCGGCTGCTGGCGCCGCCGCGTGAGGCAGAGCAGAAGCAACCCCGTCCCGAGCAGCAAACCGGTGGCGGGCTCGGGCACGGACTGCACCACGTCGAAACTGAAGCGACAGGGTGAGCCGCATCGGTTGAAGCTTAAATCTGTATCGTAGCTCCCGGTGGCCGTGGCGCCTGACAGGCTCAGGGTGTGGAAATCGCCGCCCTGGTTGAGAAATAGTTCGCCTATCGGCAAGGAGCTCGGCGCCGCATGCAGCACCAGCCGGATCTGGTAGTTGTTTGAGAACTCTGCGGCGGCAGAAACCGCATTCAGGCGGTCCAAATCCAGTCGGAACCGGTGAGAAAAGGCGCTGGCCTGTCCCTCGAAGGTGAAGCCCCGGAGAGCGGGTGCATCATCCAGGCGCGTTGGCCAGAAGCCGATGCGTCGGTCGATGCTGTAGCCGTTAGTATACGCCTCGTCAGAAATCCGGAAGCTTGCCGTCACGGGAAAGATGATGGGCGTGTAGTTTTCGCGAGTGGCCCCGGTCTGGACCAAATCAAACACGACTTCCGCCCTGGCGGGTAAAGAAAACCAACAAATGGTCAGAAATAAACCTAACATTAACCTTGACAACAATGTCATTTACTGCATTTCCGTTACAGTTTTATAAATCACATGTGTCGCGCGGGGTTGCAAGCACTGGGCCTAGGCGATCGCGGAGATTGGTAGTGGTGGGCGGACTTGAACCGCCGACCCCGGCATTATGAGTGCCGTGCTCTAACCAACTGAGCTACACCACCACGACGAGCGCGGCTTACGGCCCATGCCCGCCGAAGTCAACGACGTTGGCCCGGTGTTGGCCCCCCCGGGGTTGAGGTCAGCCCGCCTTGACGACCCGGTTCAACCCCAGCGCCACCAGCGACACCACGATGGCGCCGAAGAAGGCTGCCCAAAAGCCATCGACGACAAAGCCCGGTACCAGCCAGCCGACCAGGCCCAGCATCGCGGCGTTCAACACCAGCAGGAAGACGCCCAGGCTCAGCACGGTCAGCGGCAGGGCCAACCAGAACAGCAGCGGCTTGAGGAAGGCGTTGACCAGCCCCAGCAGCAGCGCCGCCAGCGCCAGCGCGGTGTTGTCGCGATAGTCCAGCCCGGGGATCAGCCAGACGGCGACGGCAAGTGCGAGGGCAAGCACAAGCCAGCGAAGGAAGAAGGTCATGGCTGGATGAACCCCGCACCGCGTACAAGGTTGCCATCATAGACAACGCAGGCTTGGCCCGGTGCGGCCACGGCCGGGCGGTCGGGCCGCACCTGCAACCGGCCCGCTTCCAGCCACAACGTGGCCGGGTGCGGCACCTCCCGCGCGCGCAGCTTTATGTCGGCGCGGAACTCGCCGGCCGGGGGGGGCGTCAGCCAGTTCAACCCGGCCACCGCGATGTCGCGTGCTTGCGGCCGGGGGCCGACCACGATGCGCCGGCGCGGCGCATCCACCGCCTGGACGTAAAGCCGTGTGGGCGCGGCGATGCCGATGCGGCGGCCCTGCCCCACCGTGTAGCGGGCGATGCCGTGATGGCGGCCCAGGGTGCGGCCTTCGCTGTCGACGATGTCGCCCGGCTCCAGCGCATCGGGGCGCAGGCGCCCGACGATGTCGGCGTAGCTACCGGTCGGCACGAAGCAGATGTCCTGGCTGTCGGGCTTGTCGGCCACCGCCACGCCCAACCGGGCGGCATGGGCGCGGACTTGCGCCTTGCTTGCCATATCGCCCAGCGGAAAGCGGGTGCGGGCCAGCTGCGCCGCGGTGGTGTGGGCCAAAAAGTAGCTCTGGTCGCGCCCCGGGTCGGCGGCCATGCGCAGGCTGGAACCGTCTGTCCGGGCGTAATGGCCGGTGGCCAACGCTTCGCAATCCATGTCGTCGGCCAGGGCCATCAGGTCCTGGAACTTCACCGTCTGGTTGCAGCGGATGCAGGGGATGGGGGTTTCGCCGCGGGCGTAGCTATCGGCGAAATCCTGCATCACCGCCTCGCGGAAGCGCTGCTCACGGTTCAGCACGTAATGCGCAATGCCCAAATGGTCGGCCACGCGGCGGGCATCGTGGATGTCCTGGCCGGCGCAGCAGGCGCCCTTTTTCTGCGTGGCGGCGCCGTGATCGTACAGTTGCAGCGTGGCGCCGATCACCTCATGCCCCTGCTCGACCAGCAGGGCGGCCACGACGCTGCTGTCGACGCCGCCCGACATGGCGACAAGGATGCGCATCAGGCGACCTCGTGCCCCTGCTGCCAGGAGCGCGCCTCCAGCCGCGCCGCCATGCCGAAGTCGCGCGCCAGGGTGGCGAAACGCGCCTCGCCGCCATGGCTGTCGCCCAGCGCATCCAGGCGGGCCGCCGCCGCCCGCGCCATCGCCTGATAATCGGCGCTGGCATAGGTGTCGGTCCAGTTCTGGTAGGCGGGGGTGCGGGCCGGGTCGGCCATCACCCGCAGCGCGACCTCGCCATAGCCCACGGTGCAGGGGGCCAGCGCCACCTCCAGGTCCAGGATGTCACCATGCATGCCGCGATCCATCACCCAACGGGTGTAGCTGACGGTCTCCATGGTTTCGGGCGTGGCTATCACCGCCGGCTCGTCCAGGCCCCATTCGGCGCAGTATTTCAGGTGCAGCTTCGTCTCGTCGAGAATCGCCAGCACCGCTGCCGCCTTGCCGCGCATGGCCTCCAGGCTCTCACCCTTGACCACCGCCAGCGCCTTGGCCCGCGCGAAGTGGATCAGGAACAGGTAGTCCTGCACCAGGTAATGCCGGAAGCCGGACAGCCGCAGCGTGCCGTTGGACAGCCGTTGCACGAAGGGGTGCCAGGTATAAGCTGCCCAGTCCGCCGCGCAGGCGTCGCGCAGCCGGCGATACAGGCCGCCCTCGCGGCCATAGCTGTCCCAGCTATCCACCCGCGTTGCGCGTGCCGGCGGGCAGCTTCACCACCAATCCGTCCAACGCCTCGGTCATCACGATCTGGCAGCCCAGCCGGCTGGTCTCCTGCAGGTCGAAGGCCAGGTCCAGCATGTCCTCCTCATCCTCGGTCGGGCGGGCCAGCTTCGCGAACCAGGCGGCATCGACCACCACGTGGCAGGTGGAGCAGGCCAGGCTGCCCTCGCAGGCGCCTTCGATGTCGACGCCGTGGCGATGCGCGATCTCCAGCACCGACAGCCCGAGCGGCGCGTCCACTTCCTTGGCCGTTCCATCGCGTTCGACAAAAACCATCTTCGGCATCGGCAGTCCTTATTCAGCGGCTTGAGGGCGGGCCACAACCTGGCGCCAGGCGGCAGCGAGCCACGCGGCGGCCTGATCGGCCTCGGCGGGCGAGGTAAAACGGCCGAAGCCCAGGCGCAAGGTGGCGCGGGCCTGCGCCTCGGGAATTCCCAACGCCCGCAGCACGTAGGATGGCTCGACCACGGCCGAAGAGCAGGCGCTACCGGTCGAGACGCAGAGGTCGGGGGCCATGGCCATCAGCTGCTGCGCGTCGACGCCGCCCGGGAAGCTGATGTTCAGGTTGCCGGCCACCCGCCGGCCGGGGTGGCCGTTGACGGTGATGCCGGGGATGGCCAGCGCGTCGAGGAAGCGCTGGCGCTGCCCGGCGATGCGCCCCTCGTCGAGGGCCATCTCGGCCCCGGCCAGTCGCGCCGCCTCGCCGAAGCCCACCACCAGCGGCGTGGCCAGCGTGCCGGAACGCAGCCCGCGCTCTTGCCCGCCGCCGGAGAAGAGCGGCGCCAGGCGCATTCGCGGGCGGCGGCGCACATAGAGCGCACCCACGCCCTTGGGCCCGTAGATCTTGTGCGCCGTCAGTGAGACCAGATCGGCCTGGATGGCGTTGACATCCAGCGCGATGCGACCCGCCGCCTGCGCCGCGTCGGTATGGAAGGCGGCGCCGGCGGCGCGGGCCAGGGCGCCGATCGCCGCCAGGTCCTGTATCACGCCGATCTCGTTGTTCACCGCCATCACACTGACCAGCAGGGCGGGCGTGCGCAGGGCATCGGCCAGCCGGTCGAGGTCGAGCAGCCCGTCCGCGCCCACCGGCAGCACCACCGGCTCGAAGCCCTCGGCGCCCAGGTCGCGCACGCTTTCCAGCACGCATTTATGCTCGGTCGCCAAAGTGATGACGCGCTTCGGGCCCGCCCCGAAACGCGCCGCGCCCTTGATTGCGATGTTGTTCGCCTCGGTGGCGCCGGAAGTGAAGACGATCTCGCGCGGCCCGGCGCCGATCAGGGCGGCGATGTGGGCGCGGGCATCCTCCACCGCCGCCTCCGCGGCGCGGCCCATGGCGTGCTCGGCGCTGTGCGGGTTGGCGAAATTGTCCTCCCACCACGGCCGCATGGCGGTCAGCACGCGCGGGTCCACCGGCGTGGTGGCGTGGTGATCCAGGTAGATGGGGCGGTTCGCGCGCATTTCAGTCAGGTGGCGCCTTGGGGGCGGGACCGCAAGCGCGCGCCCCACCGACCCGCGCCGGAAGCCTGGATTGGGCGAGGCGGGTCGGGACGGAATCCGTCCACCGAATGATCGCGACCGACAATGGGCGCCGTTGCAATTCGGGGTTGGATTCGCGGGCGACCCTCGGGTCAGATGGCGCATGCCCGATCCCACCGCCCCGCCCCTGCCCCGACGTGCGCTGCTCGCCCTCGCCGCCCCACTCATCGGCTGTGCCGTGGCACAGCCGGCGGGGGTGACCCCACGGCAGACAGCAGGCCCCTTCTACCCCGCCGACTGGTCGGGCGACGCCGATGCCGACCTGGTGCGCGTCACAGGCGAGGCGGCGCAGGCGCAGGGGGTGGTCACCCATCTGCGTGGCCGGCTGCGCGATGCCGACGGCGCCACGCTGGCCGGCGCCCGCATTGAGATCTGGCAATGTGACGCGCATGGCATCTACCGCCACCCGCGTGACCGCGAGGCGGCGCGCGACATGGGGTTCCAGGGTCGCGGGCGGCTGCTGACCGGAGCGGATGGCGGCTTTGCCTTCCGCACCATCCGGCCGATGCCCTACCCAGGTCGCCCGCCGCATATTCATGTGCTGGTCGCTGCGCCGGGAAGGCCGGAGCTGATCACCCAGCTCTACCTGGATGGCGAGCCAGCCAATGCGCGTGACCCCCTGTTCAGCCGGCTGAATGCGGCGGGGCGCGAGGCGCTGACCTTGCGTCCGGTCCCGGCCGGGCGGCTTGAGGCGGGAGCTTGGCTGGCGGAGCGGGACCTTACCCTGGGGTGAGCCGGACGGCCATCATCCGGTAAGCCGCCAGGAATCGCGCCGCCGCGTCCGCCGGCGCATTCCAGGGCAGCGACACCCTGATGCCGCAGCCGGCAGCGGCGCCAAAACCCATCGCCTCCAGCACATGGCTGCGCGCCACGCGGCCCGAAGAGCAGGCGGCGCCGGCCGAGACGCAAATGCCGGCCTGGTCCAGCCACATGACCTGGCGTTCCGCCGCTACCCCGGGCAGGACCAGCTGGCTGGTGTTGGGCAGCCGGGGGGCGCCCTGGCCGGCCACGATAACACCGGGGGGCAGCCCGGCCTCGATGGCGTCGCGCAAGCCCACCAGCCCGGCCGGCGGTGCGGCTGCGGCTGCGGCCATGCCCAGAATGGCCGGCAATGGCTCGGTGCCGCCACGCCGGCCGCGCTCCTGCCCGCCGCCGGCCACCAGCGCGGCCGGGTGCAGCCCAGGCGCCAGCAGCAGCGCCCCTGCGCCCATGGGCCCGCCCAGCTTGTGGCCGGAGATGGCCAGGCTGTCCCACCCCGCGGGAATGGCGACGCGCCCGGCGACCTGCACCGCATCGACATGGCAATGCGCCCCAACGGCGCGGCACAGGGCGAAAATCTCCGCCAGCGGATGCAGGGTGCCGGTTTCGTTGTTCGCCGCCATGGTGGCGACCAGGGCTGGTGGCCCGTCGAGCAGGCGGCGCAACGCATCGAGGTCCAGCGTGCCGTCGGCCAGGACCGGTATGGGGGTATGCGGGAAAGCGCGGATGACTGCGTGTTCAGTGGCGCCGGCCAGCAGGCGGCGGCCGGTGCCGAAGCCGTGCAGCGCCAGCGCATTGGCTTCAGTGCCCCCGGCGGTGAAGACGAGCTGGGCCGGGGCCACGCCCAGGCGCGCGGCCAGGCCATCGCGCGCATCCTCCAGCAACCGGCGTGCGGCACGGCCCTGGCCGTGCACCGACGATGGATTACCGGTCACCGAAAGCCCGACGGCCGCGGCTGCCACGGCTTCGGGGCGCGGCGCTTCGGTCGCGTTGGCATCGAGGTACAGCATATGCCGCCCTCAGGCGGAGACGCGTTCTCCCAGGGTGGGAGCCAAGGTGGGAGCCAGGGTGGGAGCCATGGCCCGGCCGGCAATGTTGCCCGCCAGGATGTCGGCAATGGTGACGCCGGACAGAAACATGCAGATGTGCTGGTTGAGCTCGGACCAGAGCGCGTCGGTCACGTCGGCGCCGCGTTGCATCCTGTGGGGCTCGTCGTCACCCCGGGCGGCCAGGCTGGTATCTTCCACGGCGTCCACCACATCGGCGACCGTCAGGGCGCTGGCCGGGCGAGTCAGTCGGTAGCCGCCGCCTGGCCCGCGGGAAGACGTTACCAGGCCGGCGCGGCGCATCGGCCCGAACAACTGCTCGAGATAGGCCAGGGACAGCATTTGCGATGCGGCGATTTCGGCCAGTGACACCGGCGGGGTTTGCCGGCCGGCCCCCGGCAAACCTGCGCGCGCGGGCGCCCGTCCAGCCGTCTTTGCAGGGGGCCGTGCCTCGCGCTCGGCGAGTTCAACCACCGCCATCACCGCATATCGTGCCCGTGTGGAAAGCCGCATGAAGAACCCCTGAAAGTGCGACATGCGTGGCGGGAGCCCCAGCCATGCAACGCGCCGTATGAATCCATTATGAAACGCGTGATGGAACCGGTAAGGTGCACACGCCGCCGGGGAAGGACACCACCCGAGGCATCCTGCCGCAGCACCTTCTTGCGCCTAGCCGGCTACCTGAAAATAGGTAACCGCCATAGGCTAGGAGGCCCATAGCGCCGCGTCAATGACGGGGCTGCAGTATGGGCATGCGACTGGGTTCAACGCGATGCCCGCCCGGTGGCCGGGTCCGCGGCTGGTGGCCACCCGCACGCGGCAGCGTGGGGGCGTGATGCGCGATGGCGGACCCTTTCGTGAAAGGCGCCGCTCCCGCCTCGCGTCCTTCCGTTGCCCCCACATGAATGGATGCCAGGGTCAAATGCCTGAAGTGATGTTCGCCGGCCCCGACGGTCGACTCGAAGGCCGCTACCACCACGCGAAGCGCCCCAACGCGCCGGTCGCACTTTTACTGCATCCGCATCCACTTCATGGCGGCACCATGAACAATCGCGTCATCCACAGCCTCTATGCCCGCTATCAGGCGATGGGCTTCTCGGTGCTGCGGTTCAACTTCCGCGGCGTGGGCAAGAGCCAGGGCCGCTACGACGGCGGCATCGGCGAGATCTCGGACGCCGCATCGGCGCTCGACTTCCTGCAGGCGGTGAACCCGGCGGCCAGCATGCTGTGGGTGGCGGGCTACAGCTTCGGCTCCTACGTCGGCATGCAGCTGTTGATGCGGCGGCCGGAAATGGGTGGCTTCGTCAGCACCTCGGCGCCGGCCAGCCATTATGATTTCGGCTTCCTGGCGCCCTGCCCCTGCTCGGGCATGATCCTGCATGGCGAGGATGACGAGCTTGTGCCCGTCGCCAGCGTCGGCCGCCTGGTGGACAAGCTGAATACCCAGAAAGGCGTGAAGATTGACTACCGTACCCTGCCCGGTGCCGGCCACGTCTACACCCCGGCGCAGGTCGAAACGGTGACCAACATGGCCGAAGAGCATGTGCAGAGCGTGCTCGGCCGCAGCCGGATGGCACTCGCCGCCGATTGAGGCTGGGCCTGCTGGCTACGCTTTCCGGGGGGCCGCGTCGAAGGGCGCGGCCTTTTTTCTGCGTGCTGGGCAGGTGGGCGTGTCGCCGCAATTTCCTGGGCGGGTTGCCCTACCCGTGGCCCGGCGCGATCGGCTTGTTTGCCAGCGGGCCGGGCCGGTGCTGCCACGCGGCCGCCGCCGCGCAGCCCACTGGGTCAGCCCCGACCGTAACGCAGCGAGATGCTGCCTGCGCTGGAGGGCGTACGGCGTAGTGGCACCTGCCCCTCCGCGCCAGGCTGCGAAGCCAGCCACGTGGCGTACAGCCCCTCCAGCACCGCGCCGACCCAGGTGCCGGCGGCGTCATGATGCGTCGACACCAACGGCGCCGCCGCGTGGTGGATCAGTAGCGCGCGGGCGGTGGCGTCGAGCGAGAGTTGGACATAGCCCCAATCGGCCGCCGCCAACACGTCGTTCATCCGGCTTTCCAGCTCGGCCAGCGTGCCGCAGACCGGCATGGGCGCCAGCGCCGCCATGCGGCTGCCCACCGCGCGCAGCAGGCTGTCGCGACTGGTGGCGTCGAGATGCGCGTCCAGCGTTTCGACCAGCGCACGAAGGAAGCCGCGCCACTGCACCGCCACCCCGCGCCGGGCCAGGTAGGCGAGCGCTGTCGGGTCGGTGATCTGGGTGCCGCTCATTGGTCGAACCGGTAGCGGGCGAAGGCCAGGCCGCGTACCTCTTCCCAGTTGCCAGTGCGTTCGTAGCGCAACAACCCGCCAACTCGCAGATTGGGCGTAAGAGCGTATTCGATGTCGGCCCGTAGGCCGCCGGTGATGCCTGCCTGGGCACGGGCGGGCTGGATCGACGTGACACTGGTGCCCGTGGTGGTGCTGGCACTGAGCGATTCGAGCACGGCCTGCGAACTCGGGCTGCGCGGGAAGATCGGTGCCGCATCCTCGCGGAAGCTTTGGTAGCCTATGGTCCCGCCCAGGCGCCAGGCCAGGTTGCCGCTGCGCGCCCGCCAGTCGATCGGAATATTCGCCGCGAAGTAGCTTTGCGGGCTGAAATATCCGCCATTGCCGAAACTGAACAGGCGCTGGTTGTTGTCATAGCCGAAATACACCAGGTCGAGCCCGATGGTCAGTTCCTCATCGGGCAGGCGCCATACGGTGTATTGCGCGCCGGCGCCGGCCTCGAAGCGATTGTTGCGGGCGACGTTGGTGCCGGAGAAGGCGGAATAGCCGCCCAGCATATACACACCCAGCGGGCCCGAACGGTATTCCAACTGCGCCCTGCCGCCGGCGCGGGTCACACCGCCCCAGTTCTGGTTGGTCAGGCGGTCACGCGCGCCCGACCATGACAGCACGCTGTCGGTGACCGCGCGATTCTCGGCGATCAGCCGGATGCGGAAATTGTCGGTGATGGAAGGCGCGATCTCCACGCCGCCGATCACGTTCTGCGTGCGAAAGCCGATCGGCGTCGTGCCGATATCGGCCGAGAAGGCGCCGGGGGTGTAGGCCGCGCCCAGGCCGACGCCCTGCGCCGTGGTCGAAAGGGGCGCCAGCGCGTTGCGGATGCCCAGCGGCACCTGCTGCGTCTGCTGGGCGCTGCTTTGCAGCAGCGCCAGCGCCAGGGCGTTGGTGCCGTAGCGGCGCAGGGTATCAAGATTGGCGGTGTCCAGCGAGCCCGAGCTGATCGACACCGGCGTGGCCGACAGGGTGAGCCTGCCACCCAGCCGCGGCACCCCGAACGACGCATCGAGCGGTGCGGAATACTCCTCCAGCCGGTCCAGGCCGTTGGTGCCAGTGCGGCTGCGGAAGCCCACGCCACCCTGGATGCGCGCCGCAGTCTCCTCGCGCACCTGGGACAGTTCGCGGGCGATCTCGCCCGAGAGCGGATCGTTCTGCGCCAGTGAGGTGCCGCCCAGCGCGCCGGAGCGGGCGATGCGGCGGAACGGGTTATCGAAGGCGCCGGCACTGCCGGTATCAGGCACATCAGCCACGATGCCCTGAGCGCGGCGCTGCTCGGCCGCCAGTTCCAATGCACGCAACGCGCGGCCGGAATTACCACCCGCGCGCGCGACGCGCGCCTCGAGCAGGGACACGCGGGGGTCGTTCGGGTTCAGCGCCCGCGCTTCCACCAGCAGCGCCTCGGCACGCTGGAAATCGCGCGCGGCGATCGACGCCTCGATGGCGCCGATCCGGGCGTCGAGACTGCGTGGGTCGCGTTGCAGAATGCCCTCGGTGATCTGCCGCGCCTGGGTCGGCTGGCCGGCGCCCTGGTAGAGCCGGGCCAGCGCCAAATTGGCGGGGACCGAGCCCGGGTCACGCTGCAGGGCTGGGGCCAGCGCGTCGAACGCCTCGGCCTGGTTGCCGCGCTCGTTCAGCCGGTCCGACGTCTGGATGGCAAGGCCGGTGCCGAGAGCGGCGGCTTGGCGCCGATCTTCCGCGGAAAGGCCCGCGGCACCCTCGACCGAGCGCGACAGCGCCGTCGCCTCGGCGGTGGCGCCAGCGGCGAGAAGCGCGCCTGCCACCGCCAGCCGCGCTTGCGCACCGGAGGCAGGGTTGGCGTTGATGTAGGCCCGGCCAGCTTCGGCTGCGCCCGCCCGATCATTCACCACGCCCAGCGCACGGATGGCGGAGGCCGCGGTGGCCCCGGACGGGTCGGTGCGGCCAGCAAGCGCGAGCAGCCCGGCCCGGCCCTCCGCACGGCGACCGGCACGGTAGTAGCTCTGCGCGACCCGCGTCTCCGCATCGGTACGGCTGGCGGCCAGCAGCCGGTTCATGTCCGGCGTGCGCAGGCGCACCGGAACGCCGGCCAGGTAGCGTGCGACATCCTCCGGCCGGCTGTCCTCATTGGCATAGAGGGCGGCAGCGAATAGCTGGTCGGGTGTCGAGACGCCCGAGCCCTCAACGATCTGCCTCCCTTCCGGGCCGCGGCCCATGCGCTGGTACATCCGCGCCAGGTCAAGCCGGGCCCAGGGATTGGACGGGTCGGTGCGGATCGCCTCTGCCAGCAGCTGGGCCGACTGGTTAGGGTCGGCCGCGCGCTGGGCTTCGGCACGCAGCGCATTGGCGCGCGCCTCGCTCGGATTGCCGCCGCCGCCGATCGAGCCGATGCGGCCGCGCAGTGCCTCGGCCTCGGCGAAGCGTCCCTGCTGGTTCAGCACCTCGAACAGGCCGGAGGCCGCGGCGCCCAGGTTGGGGCGACGCGCCAGCGCCGCACGATAGCGCGACTCGGCACCGGCCAGATCGCCCCGGCGCAACGCCAGGTCGCCCAGCAGCGACTCGGCATCGGAACGGTCGCCGGTGTTGCGGCTGATGGCGCGGCGGAGGTTGGACTCGGCTGTGTTGAGGTCGCCGCGCGCCAGCGCGCCGCGGGCGGCGGCCAGTTCGGCGGCGTAAGAGGCGCCATCCAGCGCCTGTTGCCATTGCTGACGGCTATCGGGGTTGGCCGCGATGGCACGTTCGAGCAGCGCGCGCGCATCGGCGAAGCGGCCTTCGCGCAGCCCCACCACGCCCAATCCGCCCAGCGCGTCGCTGTCATTCGGGTTGGTGGCGATGGCGCCCTCGAAGTCGCGGCGCGAATCGCCCAGACGGCCTGCATTCAGCGCCTCGAAGCCGCGGATGCGGTTCTCCGCCGCAGGGTCGGGCCGGCCGGCGGGGAGGTTGCGCACCTCCTCCAGCCGCTGCGCGATGGTGGTGTCGGTTGGGAAGCGCTGCAGGAACGCCTCAAGCTCGGGGATCGCCGCCGGGCTCTGGCCGTAGAACAGCAGGCCCTGACGCCACGCGCTGACGGCGGTGTTGGCGACTTCGGGGTTCTGCGCCAGCCGCCGCAGCCGGGCGATGCCGTCAGCGCGGGTTTGTTCCCGGAATGTCAGTGTTTGCGCCAGCGCCAGCTGCAGCCGGTTGTCGGAGGGGAAGCGGGTGGACAGGCGCGACAACCCAGCCTGCGCCTCGCCAAAGCCCTGCTCGGTGCCGGCCAGAGTCTGGTAGAATTCAACGGCATAGACGTCGGGCGGTTGGTTACCGCGGAACAACTCGCGGTAGCGGGCAATCGCCTCGGC
>JACMRO010000032.1 GCA_014376425.1 Rubritepida sp. | reverse complement strand
TCGACTCGACCCTGCGCCGGCTGGTGACGGAACTGGGCCTGGCCGACCGGGTGATCTTCACCGGTCAGATCCCCTACGACGACCTCCCGGACTACTTGAAGATGGGCGACGTGGCCATCAACCCATTCATGCCGGAACTACTCACGCACGTGGCCCTGCCACACAAAGTGCTTCAGTACATGGCTGCCGGCGTTCCGGTGGTGTCGACGTCGCTCGATGGTCTCCGGGGAGTGCTCGGGGACGCGTCGGGAGTGACCTGGGTGCCGGGACCGCACGCGGTGCTGAAGGCTGCGACCCATTTGGCGTATCGCGACCCCGCGGAACTGGCGGGGATCTCGGCGAACCAAAGGTCCTACGTGGCCTCGAAGTTCTCCAAGGAAGCATCGGTGACGTCGCTTGAGTCGTCGCTGGCGGCGTTGCTGTAGCATGAAGGGCCGCCCTCGTCGTCTCCGATGCCACGTCAACAGGGACTGAGGCGTCGGCCGGTTGGGGGCCCGGCCGTACGGGTCCGTCCCGCCTCAGCCGAAGACGTCAGCGGGGCTGTCGCAGCCCAGTTCCAGGCCCAGCTCGCGGCCCATCCGCGCGCCGTCGCGGGCCAGGCCCTCAACCTCGCGCTTGAGCAGGAAGCTGCCATCGGCCCGCGCGATCAGGCCGGTCAACCGCATCCGGCCGCCGGGAAGCAGCCGGGCGTAGGCGCCGATGGGGGTGCGGCAGGAGCCATCCAGCGCACCCAGCAAGGCACGCTCAGCCAACGCCACCGCCATGGAGGGGAAGTGCTGGATGGCGCCCAGCATCTCACGCAGCTCGTCATCATCCTCGCGCACGGTGATGCCGATGATGCCCTGGCAGGCGGCCGGCACCATGATCTCGGGCTCCAGCACCAGATCCGCCTCACGCTCCATCTCCAGCCGCTTGAGGCCGGCGATGGCGAGCAGGGTGGCGGAGACGTGGCCGCCATGCACGCGGGCCAGCCGCGTCTGCACATTGCCGCGCATCATGCCGATGCGCAGGTCGGGCCGCACCGCCAGGAGTTGCGCCTGGCGCCGGACCGAAGAGGTGCCGATCAGCGCGCCATGCGGCAGGCTGGCGAGTGGGTTGGAGGGGTCCACCGCATCCTCCATGCCGGCGCCCAGGATGATGGCGTCGCGCGCATCCTCCCGCTCCAACACGCAGGCCAAGGCGATGCCGGGCGGCAGCTCGGTCTCCAGGTCCTTCAGCGAATGGACAGCGAAGTCCACCCGGCCGTCGAGCAGCGCCTCATGGATCTCCTTGGCGAACAGGCCCTTGCCGCCGATCTCGGCCAGGCGGCGGGACTGGATGGCGTCGCCCGAGGTGATGATCTGGTGTTCCTCGAACGCCTTCAGGCCGCGCATCACCGGGCAGTACTGCGTGATGAGGTTGAGGAAATGCCGGGTCTGGTAAAGCGCGAGCGGCGAAGCCCGGGTACCGACCTTCATCGGCAACGTGCGGTGATGCGGCCGCACCATCGCACCATGATCATGAGCGGGCGCCGTCATCGGACGCGAGACAACTTCGCTCATGCGCGTGACAGCCCGAGCAGCTGCGCCGTGTCCTTGAGGAAGATCCTGGCATGCGCCAGGGGGTCCCTGCGGACCAGCTTCTTGTTCATGTAACCCTCCCAGGTCAGGCGTTGGACATCGGGGTCTTTACACATCTTCACAAAGCGCTCCCGCGTCCAGTCGTTACGATACCAGAACCATTGCATGATGCCCAGCACGAAGAAGACCTGGCCGTGGTCTTTCATGAACAATTTCCGGGCCATCGACAGCGCTTTCGCGTCGCCGGTCTCCAGCAGTTTCGCCGCCGCGACGGCCGCTAGCCGACCACCCAGCATGGCATAGTAGATGCCCTCGCCCGAGGCCGGCGCGACCACGCCAGCGGCATCCCCCGCCAGCACCACGTCACGGCCATTATCCCACTTCTTCAGTGGCTTGAGGGGGATCGGCGCGCCCTCGCGCCGGATCGTGTGCCAGCCATCCATGCCCATCGATGCGCGCAGCGCGCCGACCGAGCCGCGCAGCGAAAAGCCCTTGTTCGCCGAGCCGGTGCCGATGCTGGCGGTGCGGCCATGCGGGAATACCCAGGAGTAGAAGTCCGGCGAATACTTGCCCTCGTAGATCACGTCGCAACGCTTGCCGTCCCAGTCGCTCGACTCGGGCGCCTCGACGATTTCGTGATAGGCGAAAACGCATTTGGGCATCGGCTGGTCCGGCAGCGCCTGTTTGGCCACCTGGCTGCGGGCGCCATCGGCGCCGATGATGCAGCGGGCGCGCACCCGGACCGGCTCGTCCTCGCCCTTCGGCATGTATTCGACGACCGAAATGCCGTCTGCTCCGCGGCTGATGCCTTCGAAGCTGCCGCGCCGCCAATCCGCGCCATTATCCGCGGCCCGCTGCCGCAGCCATTCGACAAAATGCTCGCGGTCGACCATGCCGACAAAGCCGTTCTCGACCGGCATATCGACCCATTTGGCGGTGGGCGAGATGATACGGGCACAGTTGATGCGGGCCACGATCTGTTCGTCGGGGATTTCGAAGTCACGGATCGCGCGGGGCGGGATGGCACCGCCGCAGGGCTTGATGCGCCCGGCACGGTCCAGCATCAGCACGCTGTGCCCGGCGCGGGCCAGGTCATCGGCCGCGGTGGCGCCGGCGGGGCCGCCGCCCACGACGATGACGTCGAATATCTGGCTCATGCTTTTGCCTCCCTGAGGTGATTGGGGCGCGCGGTGGCGCCGATTTTCCAGGCCAGTACGGCGGAGACGATGAACAGCAGCGCCTCGGCCACAAACACCAATGCATAGGCGGGCGCGGCGGCCCCGGTGACGGCACGGCCGATATCGCAAAGCACGGTGCCGGCCAGGCCGCCCAGGCCGAAGGCAATGGCCTGCGCCGCACCCCAGATGCCCATCCGCATCCCGGCCCGCGCCTCGCCCTCGCGCCCGGCCAGCTGCATCATCGAGCCGATGGCGGCGGCGGCGAACACGCCGTTGCCCACGCCCAGCAGGAAGTAGGCCGTACCCAACGGAAAGGACGCCGCCCCCTGGGGCCGGGCACCGGCCAGCCACGCCAGCATCACGGCCGAGGCCAGGCAGCCCGCCACCCGCCAGCCGCGGAGCGAACCCAGGGGCCGCCCGGCGAACCAGCTGCCCAACAGCCCCACGATCACCATGCCCAGCGCGGTGCCGGCATTCTGTTGGCCGGCCAGCGCGGTCGATGCGCCGATCGACAGGCCGAAAACCTCGCCGGCGAAGGGCTCGAGAATCAGGTCCGCCGCGCTGTAGGCCAGCATCGAGACGAAGACGAAGATGGTGAACTGCCGCGCCGCCGGCTCGGCCCAGACCTCGCGCAGCGCGGCGCGGAAGTCGCCCTGCACCGGCGGGCGCGGCGCACGGCGCTCGATCCCGGCCACCGCCGTGCAGGCGAGGGCGAAGGCCGCGGCGCAGATGCCTGCCACCACCGCCAGCAGCCGCTCGGGCGAGAACGGGTCCAGCAGCTTGCCGGCGATTGTGGCGGTGACCGCGAAGCCCGCGATCATCATCAGCCAGACGATGGTGCCGGCCGCGGCCCGGCGCGCCGGCGCGACCTCGCCCGCCAGCAGGGTCAGCAACGACGTGCCGGCGGGGCCGACGCCCGCGCCGATCATCAGGAATGCC
>JACMRO010000379.1 GCA_014376425.1 Rubritepida sp. | reverse complement strand
GCGGATGCTGAACACGCCTGAGCTGAGCCGCTTCCTGGAGGCTGAGACGCTGCCCGGCCCATCGGTCGAGGCCGATGACGAGTTGCTCGACTTCGCCAAGAAGAACGGCAGCACGACCTACCACCTGATCGGCACCGCCCGCATGGGGCCGGAGACGGATCCTACCGCCGTGGTGAACGACCGCCTGCTGGTCCATGGTATGGAAGCGCTGCGCGTGGTCGATGCCTCGATCATGCCGAGCATGCCCTCGGCCAATACCTATGCGACGACCCTGATGATCGCCGAAAAGGCCGCGGACTTCCTGCATGCAGCCTAGAGCATGATCCCTTCACACTGAAACATATCCTGCATGCCTGATGTAGTTGGCGCATTCGATTGGCGAGAACTCTTCGAGCAGCTGGCCGATCCGGTGCCAGACGGCGGCGATGGATCGCTCGCCGGCCTTCCTCAGCAGCGTCTTGAGCTTCGCGAACATCATCTCGATGGGGTTCAGGTCCGGGCTGTAGGGCGGCAGGAACAGCAGATGCGCCCCAGCCTGCCGGATGGCGCGACGAACGGCTTGTCCTTTGTGGCTGCCCAGATTGTCCAGGACCACGACATCGCCCGGCTTCAGTGTGGGCACAAGAAACTGTTGAACCCATGCGAGGAAGGTGACGGCGTTGATGGGACCATCCAGAACGCAGGGAGCATCGATCCGGTCAGAGCGCAGGGCCGCAAGGAAAGTCATGGTTTTCCAGTGACCATGCGGCACCCGTGCCACCAGGCGCTGGCCCTTCAGGGCACGGCCATGGGTGCGGGTCATATTGGTCTTGGCCCATGTCTCATCCACGAAAACCAGGCGTGCTGGGTCGATCCGGTGCTGGTGCCGACGCCAGCGGTCGCGCTTGCGGGCTACGTCCGGCCTGAGCTGCTCGGCGGCATGCAGGCTTTTTTTTAAAGGTCAGACCCTCCTTGGTCAGCCATCGCCACACCGCGCCATAGCCCACCCGCACGTCGCGCTGGGTTTCAAGTTCGGCCCGCAATGCCCGCACCGTCAGGTCGGGCGCGGCCGCCAGGCGCGCCAACAGCCACTCGCGCTGCGGCGTCAGGACGAGCCCGCGGCGGTGGCCGAAGGCCAGCGGCTGCGTGTTGCCGGTGGCGCGTTCGCGCTGGGACCAGCGCACCACGCTCGCCACGCTGACCGAGAAGGCCTTCGCCGCCTCGCGCATGCTCGCGCCCTCACGCACCATGGCTACAACGCGATCACGCAGGTCGCAGGAAAGTGGTCGAACCATTGCTGCTGGCCTCCGGTCCAGCCAGCAGTTTGAATCAGACTTCGGCCCGTGCCGGAATCCCAAAAATGATTCCGTCCGAAGGAATCACGCTCTAGACCCTTATCGCTCTGAGTGTGCATAGCCGCAGTGTCGGAAGTACGCGGCGCATTCAGTTGGCGTGAAGCGGTTGAGTAGGCTGCCGATGGTGTCCCACAGGGCGCCGACGGTCCTGGCTGCGGCAGATCGCAGCAGTCGCTTGAGTTTGCTGAAGGCGAGTTCGATCGGGTTCAGGTCTGGGCTGTACGGCGGCAGGTAGAGCAGTTCCGCCCCGCGTGCCTCGATGGCCTCGCGAATGCCGCTGACCTTGTGGCTGCCCAGATTGTCCATGATCACGATGTCGCCCGGCGCCAGTGTTGGCGCGAGCATCTGCTCGATGTAGGCGCGGAAGGCGCAGCCATTGATGGCGCCGTCGAGCACGAGCGGGGCCACGGGTCCGCTGTTGCGCAAGCCGCACAGAAAGGTGGTGGTGTGCCAGTGACCGTGCGGCACCGCGGCGATCAGCCGCGCCCCCCGCGGTGCCCGGCCATGGGTGCGCGTCATGTTCGTCCTGGCCCAGGTCTCATCGAGGAACACCAGGCGAGAGGGGTCAAGACGGGGCAAGGCTTCGACCCAGGCCCGACGGGCATGGGCTACGTCGGGGCGATCCTGCTCGGCCGCGCGGATCCGCTTTTTTTACGCGTCAGCCCAAGCCGGGCGAGAACCTTCCACATGACGGGGTGACTGACCCGCACGCCGTGCTCGGCATCCGCCCAGGCCCGCAGCTCGCTGATCGTCGCGTCCGACGCCGCGTGCGTGCGCAACGCGGAGAGCATCGGTGCGAGCCGAAGCGGCAAGTGGTTGTGTTGCGCTCGGGCCTCGCGCTCGCCCGTCTCCCGCAGACGCGCCCGAACCTTCACAACGTAGGACGGACTGACCGAAAGCCGTGCGGCGACCATGCGCACCGTCTCGCCCTCAGCCGCCAGCACCCGATCCCGCAGGTCCTGCCCATACGCCTGCCCACGACGCCAAGCCATCGAAACCTCCAGCACAAGCTGGACGCCTACGAATCACACCCAAGCGCGCCGCGCCAAATCACAACCTGATTCCTGCCAGGGCTACTCGGGTCTAGCGGTCGACAAATTCTCAGTCGATGCAGCAAGATACGTGGAAGAAATTGCGCCCGAACTGGTCGTCGGTATCGAGTCTAAGTGTCTGTCCGCAAACATCTTGAATCCGTTGGGTCACCTGTGATTCGCTTGGTGCGGAGCGATTCGCGGGGGGGCGTGGCGGATGTGGACGGTGGAAAACCGGTCTCGGTATGACCGTAGCAGGCTGCGCTACCCGAGTGACATGACGGACGCGGAGTGGGGATTGATCGCTGGGATGATCCCGCCGGCGAAGCGCGGTGGCAATGCGCGGACGGTGGACCTGCGTGAGGTGGTCAACGGTCTGCTCTACATCCTTGGCACCGGCTGCCAGTGGCGCGCGATCCCGAAGGACCTACCGCCGCGCAGCACGTTGCATGGCTATTTCATGCGCTGGGAGTGGGAGGGCACGCTGGAGCGCATC
>JACMRO010000378.1 GCA_014376425.1 Rubritepida sp. | reverse complement strand
TGGCGCCTTCCAGCATGGCGTCGGCCGCTTCCGCCGCGCGTGCCTGCGTGGCGGCGCCGAAGCGCAGGATGGTGGTGGGCTCGGCCAAGTCGATCGATCCGGCCAGTCGCTCGATCTCGGCGCGACGCTCGGTTTCGGGCTTGAGAAGCTCACTCATCGTATATTCTCCCTGCGCGTCGGCAGGAGCCGACGTCGCCACATCTTCAGCCACTATTCAGCGCCCATCCTCGCGCAGGCGGTCGCCCATGACCTTCACCTGGATATCGAGCGCCGCGCTTTCCGCCGCACGGTGCCGCTGGCGCCAGTCGTCCGATGCCACCGTTATGCCGTCCAAAAGCGGCGCCAGCGTGGCGGGCGGTTCGGCGCCGCGCTCCAGCCGTTGCATGACGCGGTCCAGCCCATCGAGTTGCATCGACAGGAAGCGCCGCGCCTCGGGGATGTGGTCGGGGCGGGACGCGATCTCGCGCAGCAGCCCGTCCAACGCGGTGGCGGCGGTGCCGATCTGGGCGGCCAGCGGCAGGGCGGCGCCATGCGTCAGCCGGCCGCGCAGCGCGGCGGTGCGCGACTGCGCCTCCTCCAAAGCGGTGGGGATGACGACAGGCTCGGGCTCGGGCGGCGGCACTTCCTCGGCGATGTCATCTGACAGCAGGCGGGCGCCGGCCCAGGCGCCGAAGCCCAGCAGCACCGCGGCGGGCGGAAAGAGATTGGCGCTCAGCCCGGCGATCAGCCCGGCGGCCACGCCGATCATGACCGCCCCCCGTCGCGTGTCGCCGGCGCGGCCGCCTTGCATGCGCAACGCAGCCAGCACCAGCAGCCCAAGGCCCAACGCCGCGCCCAGCAGGCCTCGCCCCTGCCCCAGCAGGATGGCAATCGGCAGCTTGAACAGCAGCGGCCAGGCAAAGGCGACCATGAACCAGACGCGCAGGCCCCGAAAGCGCCCCACAACCGGGCCGTTCACCAGCGGAACAATGTCGCGAAGGCGGGCAGGAACAGGCACAGGAAGAGCAACCCCAGCCCCAGAAAATACCGCGTCGGCAGGGCCAGGGCGGGAAGCAACGGCCGCTGCACGGCCAAGGCCCGCGCCTCGCGCCGTTCGGCCTTTCGTTCGGAGCGTTCGGCGCGGCTGGTCTGCATGGCCGATTACATCGCCCTTCCGCCTTCCCAATCAAGGCTGACAGCGCGAAGCTGAGGGGAAAATTGGAGGGTACGCCCATGGAACGCATCGCCATCATCGGCACCGGGCTGATCGGCCGCAGCTGGGCCATGGTGTTCGCCCGTGCCGGCCACCCGGTGCGCATCTGGGACGCAGAGCCGCGTGCTGCGGCGGCGGCCCTGGGCATCATCGGCGAACGGCTGGGCGATCTGGCAGCGGCCGGGCTGCTGGCGGATGCGCCTGGCACCGTCGCCGCCCGCATCACCGTGGCCGCCAGCATGGCAGAATGCCTGGAAGGCGCCGTCTACGTCCAGGAAAACGGACCGGAACGGCTGGAGCCCAAACGCGCGCTGTTCGCCGCCATGGACGCGCTATGCGGCCCCGATGTGATCCTGGCCTCTTCGACCAGCGGCATCCCAGCCAGCGCCTTTACCGGGGCCCTGCCCGGCCGCGCCCGCTGCCTGGTCGCCCACCCGGTTAATCCGCCCTATCTGGTGCCGCTGGTCGAGCTGGTGGGCGCGCCCTGGACCGCGCCTGAAGTGATCGCGCGCGCCCGTACCCTGATGGACAGCGTGCAGCAGGTGCCTGTGGTGGCGCACAAGGAGACCCGCGGCTTCGTGCTGAACCGGCTGCAGGCCGCCCTGGTCGCCGAGGCCTTCCGGATGGTGCGCGACGGCGTGATGAGCGTTGAGGATGTCGATGCCTGCGTGAAGCACGGGCTGGGGCTGCGCTGGGCCTTCATGGGCCCGTTCGAAACCTGCGACCTGAACGCGCCCGGCGGCATCCCCGACTATGCCGAGCGCTATGGCCCGCTGCTGAGCCAACTGACCAGTGAGATGCCGGCGTATGATTTTGACGCGGCCACGGTGGCGCGGGTGGCGGCCGAACGCCGCGCCCTGGTACCCGAGGCCGGCCTGGCCGACCGCGCGGCATGGCGCGACCGTGAATTGATGGCGCTGGTGGCGCACAAGGCGCGTCGCCTCAGCCCGGAAGCTCCAGGCTGATCCGGCAGAACAGGCCCTCTGGGCGCCACTCCCGCTCGATCCCGCCCGAAAGGCGGTCGGCAAAGGTCTGGGTGATCATGGATGAGCCGAAGCCTTCGTGGATCGGCGGTGCGGCCAGGTGTGGCCCGCCACGCTCCTCCCATTCCAGCACCAACATGCGGCCACAGAGCAGCCAGGTCACTGTGAGCCGTCCTTCGGGCTGCGATAGGGCGCCGTATTTGGCGGCATTGGTCGCCAGTTCGTGCACTGCCATCGACAGGGGCTGGGCCAGATCGGCCTGTAGCATCACCGCCGGCCCCTGCAGCGTCACGGCCGTGCCATAGGGCTGAAGTTCGTGGTCCAGCAACGCGCGTAGCTCGGCACCACGGAAGCGGTTGCGGCCCAGCAGCGCCATGCTGCGGGAGAGCGCCTGCACCCGCTCTTCCACCAACTCCGCGTAACGCTCGACGCTGTCGGCCTGGGTGACGCGCAACAGTCCCACGACCACGGTCAGTGCGTTGCGGGCGCGGTGCTCCACCTCATGCGCCAGCAGCGCTGCCTCGGCCTCCGCCTGCTTGCGGTCGGTCACGTCGTAGCTGACGCCGATGAGGCTGGGGATAGCGCTTCCCGCCTGGGCGCTGGCCCGCAGCATTACCCAGGCCTGCACCTGCGCGGTGCCGTCCGGCACGGGGCCGGTGCCGTCCGGCACGGGGCCGGTGCCCGTCGCCGCCGGCCGCAACACCCGGCATTCGGTGCGCAGCAGCCCGCCCTTCAGCGCGGCCTGCTTCTCCGCCTGCAACCGCTCGCGATCCTCGGGGTGGATTCGCGACAGAAAGGCCTCGGCGCCGGGCTGCGGGCCGTCGCGGTCGAAGCCCCACAGCTCCAGCATGCGGCGTGACAGCCGGGTCTCGCCATCCGCCCGCCATTCCCAGGTGCCGATACCGGCCGCCTCCTGCGCCAGGCGCAGCCGGGCGTCGCTGTCGGCCAGGGCGCGTTCCGCCTCGCGCAGCGAGGTCACATCGACATGGGCGCCGCGCATGGCGACGGCATGGCCCGCGTCATCGCGCTCGATCTCGGCCCGCGCGGCGATCCACTTCAGCTGGCCGCCGGGGGTCACGATGCGATAGGTTTGCGCGTAATCGGTGGTGGTGCTGCCGGGCCCTACAGCGTCGAGCACGACGCGCTCGGCGCGCTCGCGATCCTCCTCATGCACCCGTCCCAGCCAGTCTTGATGGCTCTCGATGCGGGCGACGGGCGCCAGCCCTTGCACCGCCATGTATTCGGCGGACCGGAAGTTCTCGCCGCTGCGCAGGTCGATCTCGAAACTGCCGAACAGCCCCATCCGCTCCGCCCGGCTCAGCCGCCCCTCGCTGCGCCACGCCTCCAGCCGCAGCGATTCGTTCGCCTCCGCCAGCCGCCGCCGGCTGGCTTGCGCCAGCAGGCTGAGCGTGAACAGCGCCATGGTCGCCGGCACGCCGAACAGGAGGTGCGAGACCATCGTCTCCCGCCAGGCCTCGACCACCACGGCCCGGGGCCGCAAGGCGGCGGCGTAGATCGGAAAATGCTCCAGCCGGCGCACCGCTACCAGCACCTGCGAGCCATCAGACTGGTTCAGGCCGTGAAAGTTCGCCTCCCGCTCGCCCCTGGCCACCACGCCATGGAACGGATGTTCGGGCCGAAGCGGCACATTGTTGCCCTGCGGGCCCAGCGTTCGGACCAGCGTATGGCCGTCCTCCCGCACCAGGCCCAGGTAGTCGGGCGCCCGCGCCAGCCGCCGCAGGTTACCCGCCAGCGATTCGGGATTGACCGAGACCAGGACGACGCCCTCGAATCCACTGGCGTCCGGCGGGTCCCCCGATCCCGCCCGCGGGCGGGCCACCACGAATTGCTGGCGGCCGGTGTCCCGGCCACGAATCAGCTGCGAGATGTACGCCTGCGGCCGGCCAGCCGGCATCAGGGTCCGGAAATATTCGCGATCGGTGAGATCGTTCTGCGGGATGGGGTAGGACAGGCTGCCGACCAGCGCCCAACCATCACGGCTGATCGCAAAGGAGACCGCGACTGATCTGTTTTCGCTCTGCAGGCGTACCAGCTCTAGATGCAGCGCCTCCTGCTGCGCGCGGACCTGTGCGTCAGTCATGCCGAGCAGCCGGTCATTGACCCGCCCGGCGGCCACCATGTAGCCCTCAAAAGCGCGGTCGCCGTACTCTGCCCCGGCCTCGGCACTGCGCCCCATCTGCTCGAAGGCGTCGGCCACCGCATTGCGCCAGTTCAACCAGGCGGCCAGCACCAGCATCACCGCCGGCAGAAGCAACGAGGCCGCTGGCAACCAGCGCACCAGCGTGTTTAGCCCGGTGGACCGGGGAAGGACCTTCGGCGAAACGAGAATCTTCGACGCCTGATCCAACCCGTTTCCAATTTGCTACAACCGCAAGAAGCCCGCCCCCTTCCGCTTGTCAACCAACGCCTGTGCTATTGCGCAGCCCGCAGCCGGATCAGCGCCAGCACCGTGTCGATGGTGGGTGTCGGCAGGTCCACGATCCGGCCCAGCTCGGCGACCGCGCCGACCAGCGCCTCATGTTCCATCGGCCGGCCGCGCACCAGGCCCTGCAGCATCGAGGTCTTGTGCGCGCCCACGGCACCCGCACCCTCGATGCGCTTGTCCACGCCGATGGGGAATTTGACGCCCAGCTTCTCGGCCACCGCCTGGGCTTCCAGCATCATGGCGCGCGCCACTCCCCGGGTTCCTTCGTTGGCCACGATGCCCTCCAGCGTGGCGTGGGTCAGCGCGCTGATTGGGTTGAAGGACAGGTTGCCCCACAGCTTGACCCAGATCTCGTCACGGATGCGCGGGCGGACCGGCGCCTTGAGGCCTGCCGCGATGAAGGCTTCGGAGAGGCGGATGACGCGCTCGCTGCGGCTGCCATCGGGCTCGCCCAGGGTGAAGCGGTCGCCCTCGATCAGTTCGATCACGCCAGGCTCCGGCACCTCGGCCGCCGGGTAGACGACGCAGCCGATGGCCCGCGCCGGGCCCCAGACGTTCCACTGCACATCATCGGCATCGATGCTGCGCACCCGCATGTCGCGGAATGGGCCGTCCAGGCCGTGGAAGTACCACCAGGGGACGCCGTTGACCGCCATGACGATGGCGGTATCGGGGCCGATCAGGGGCGCCATGGCAGGCACGGCGGCGGGCACCGAATGCGCCTTGAGGCCAACCACGACATAGTCCTGCACGCCCAGCTCGGCGGCGTCGGCGGTGACCCGCGGGTGGGTGGTGGTCTCGGTCCCATGCTCGCGCAGCCGCAGGCCGTGGGCAGCCATCGCGGCGAGATGCGGCCCCCGCGCGACCAGGGAGACATCGGTGCCGGCGGCGGACAGCTTGGCGCCGAGGAAACCGCCAATGGCGCCGGCACCGAAGATCGCAATCTTCAACCGCCCAGCCCCAGCTTCGCCGCCAGGCCGATGCGCTGCAGCTTTCCGGTGGCGCCCTTCGGAATTTCGTCCAGGAAGACGACATGCCGGGGCACCTTGAAGTCGGCCAGCTTGACCCGGGCGAAGTCGCGCAGCTCGGCCTCCGCGCAGGCGCAGTTCTCGCGCAGCACCACGGCGCATCCGACCTCCTCACCCAGCTTGGCGTGGGGGACGGCGAAGGTGACGACCTGCTGCACGCTGGGGTGATCCATCAGCACCTCATCGACCTCGAGCGGGCTGATTTTTTCGCCGCCGCGATTGATGATCTCCTTTAGCCGACCGGTGATGCGCAGGTAGCCTTCCTCGTCCAGGCTGCCCTGGTCACCGGTACGGAACCAGCCGCCGGCGAAGCCCTTGAGGTTAGCGTCCGGGTTGTTTTCGTAGCCGTGGGTGACGTTCGGGCCACGAATGACGATCTCGCCCAACGCGCCCTGCGGCAGCAGGCTGCCCTCCTCGTCCATGATGCCAACCTCGGGGCCGGCGGCGATGCCGACGCTGCCGGGTTTTCGCGGCGCGGGGGGCAGCGGGTTGGAGGTCATCTGGTGGGTGGCTTCGGTCATGCCGTAGCTCTCCAGCACCGGGCAGCCGAACACCGCCTCCAGCTCCGTCATCACCTGCGGCGGCAGGCTGGCCGACGAGCTGCGGATCAGCCGCAGCCGGGCGCGGCCGATGATATCGGCGTTGCGCTTGGCGCGCTCGAGGATCGCCTGGTGCATCGTCGGCACCGCGGTGTACCAGCTGGGCTTCACCGCATCGAGCGTGGCGAAGAACTTCAGCGCGTTGAAGCCCGGCGCGCAGACCACCTGGCCGCCGGCGGCCAGCGAGGACAGCGTCGCCGCGATCAGCCCATGGATGTGGAAGAGCGGCATGATGTTGAGGCAGGTGTCGCCCGGCGTCAGCGCCAGCGCGCGGCCGATGTGGCGGGCAGAGGCGCAGAGGTTGGCCTGGCTCAGCGGCACGATCTTGGGGCGTGAGGTTGTGCCAGAGGTGTGCAGCACCAGCGCCACGTCTTCGGCCTGCGCCAGGCCCGGGCGGGTGGCCGTGCCGGGCACGCCGCCGCTGAGCGTGAAAGCGCCGGCAACCGCGCCAGGCACCAACTCCAGCACCGGGATGCCAAGCTTGCCGGCGACCGCGCGGGCGGGCGTATCGCCCATGACGACCAGCGCGCGGGCGCCCAGATCGTTGAGGTAGAACTCGAACTCATCGGCCCGATAGGCCGGGTTGAGCGGGCAGGTCGTGGCGCCGGCGGCGATGGCGATGAAGGCGGCTGCCATTTGGGGCCCGTTCGGCAGCACGATCGCCACCCGGTCGCCGCGGCCCACGCCGATGGCGTTGAGCGCCGCGACCGTGTCACGCGCCAGGGCGCGCAGGCCGGCATGGGTCAGGGGCGCCGCGTCCGGCGCGCCGATGGCTGGCGCCTGGTCGGCGCCCTGCAGCAAATCCAACACCGTATCGGCCATCAAGCACCCTTTCGCGTTTCCATCTTGGCCTATAGCGCAGGATTGGCGGCGGTTGAAATCCGGCTATCGGACGGCCGCGCCGCGTCTATCCCCCGCGCAGCGCGGCCGCGTCTATCCCCCGCGCAGCGCGGCCGCGACCCCCTCGGCGAACCCCCGCGCCTCGGTCATCCGGTCGCCGCGGCGCGCCATGGTCAGCCGCAGCCGCACCATCTGGCCGCCGAAGTCGCCGGTGCAGGCCAGGCTCTCCACCGCCTGCCGGCCATAGGTGCCGTCCAGCTCGGCGCAGCGCATGCCCGCGATGGTCGGTTGCGCCCGCTCGGTCATCCGCCGGCTGCTGCCGGTGGCGACCGCGGCGACGAAGCGCTGCAACTCCTCGGGGTCAAGCGGCGCGTCGCGGCGCAGCACCTGTACGTAGCCGGCGATGGCACGGTTGGGCGTGGCGTAGGGCACCTCGCTACCGGGCGCCGGGTCGCTGACCGGCGCGGTGACACCGCGGCGAAAGGCACCGATGCTTTCGGGCAGCCGGGCCAGCAGCACATCGGCAGTGGCGGCGGCGGGTGCCGGGCCGGCCCTGTCCGCCGCGCAGCCGGCCAGCAGCAGGAGGGCCGCCAGGGCAGCCCTCAAGCAAACCCCGCCATCGCGCCAAGCCACAGCGCCGCATGCGTTGCATGGCCGAGCACGAGCACCGCGAAATCCTCCCACACCATCTTCAATCCGATCCAGACAATCAGCGCAACGCCGATATAGGCGATGACGGGAAAGCGTTCGAGCAGCTTGGCGATCAGCGTCGCCGCAACGCCCATCAACAGGATGGAGATGACCAGGCCCACGATCAGCATCGGCAGGTTGCTTCCGGCGGCGCCCGCCACAGCCAGCACGTTGTCCAGGCTCATGGAAACGTCGGCGATGATGATCTGGCGCAGCGCCACTGCCATGCTCTTGGGCGGCCCGTCATGGACATGGCCCTCGGCGTCCTCCTTATCCTTCTGCCGCAGTTCCTTGTAAAAGCTGTAGGCGATGTAAAGAAGCACGGCGCCGCCGACGAAGCGAATGCCCGGGATGGCCAACAGGTACACCGCGAACAGGCTGAGCACGATGCGCAGCACAACCGCCAGCACCATGCCAAACATGATGGCCTTGGACCGCTGCCCAGCCGGCAGCCCGGCCGCGGCAAGCGCGATCAGCACCGCATTGTCGCCCGACAGGACTATGTTGACGCCCAGGATGGTGGTGAGCACCACCCAATCCCACTGCGTCACGAAACTGTTCAGATCCATCTTTGCTTCCCTGTGCGGGGCCGTGTGTCCGGCCCCCTGCGCGGGAAAGGTTTAAGGCGGGTACCTCAGATGGACAAGTTTGCCGTCAATGCGGAGAGCCATGCCCGGGCGCCCCGCCGCTGCGCATCCGCTGCACCACGGCTGCGGCTATGGCGGTCACCACAAGCGTCACCACGGTGATCTGAAGCAGGGTCGCGCCGGCCCAGACCCAGGCCGGAAAGACCCCGGGCAGTGCCAGATAGCCCAGCGGCAGCATCAGGAACGCGTA
>JACMRO010000377.1 GCA_014376425.1 Rubritepida sp. | reverse complement strand
GTCCAGCCCGGCGGCCAGCCAAGTGGCGGCGATCTCCAGCCGCGAGCGGGCGATGCGCTCGGGCTCATCGCATTTGATGAGGGCATGGAAATCGGCCATGAAGAAGAAGCTTTCCACGCCGGGCTCCTGGCTGGCGAGGATGGCCGGCCGGATCGCGCCGACATAGTTGCCGAGGTGAAGGGTGCCGGTGGTGGTGATGCCGGTCAGAACGCGCTGAGTCATGGTGTCGGGATTGGGAAAGTGCTGCTCAGTCTGCCATGGCCTCGCCGAGCCGGACCGGGCCACCCGGCTGCCAGCTCGGGTTGAAGCTCAAAGGGCTTGACGGGAACAGCATCACGACGGTGGAGCCCAGCAGGAAGCGGCCCATCTCCTCGCCCTGCTTGAGCGTGATGGTCTTGTCGGCATACGACCAGTCGCGCACCACGCCCGGACGGGGCGGGTTGACCAGGCCATGCCAGACGGTCGCCATGCTGCCGACGATGGTGGCGCCGACCAGCACCAGCACCCAGGGGCCATCGTGGCCTTCGAACACGCAGACCACCCGTTCATTGCGTGCGAACAGCCCCGGCACGCCACGGGCCGTTGTCGGGTTGACCGAGAACAGATCGCCCGGCACATGGATCATCCGCAGCAGCCGCCCGTCGCAGGGCATATGGATGCGGTGGTAGTCGCGCGGGCTGAGGTAAAGCGTGGCGAAATGGCCATTCTGGAACTTTGCGGCCAGCGCGGCATCGCCGCCGACCAGGGCCTGCGTCGTGTACGCATGCCCCTTGGCCTGGTAGATCTGGTCGCCCTTGATCGCCCCGAACTGGCTGATCGCGCCGTCCACCGGGCAGATCAAATCCGCCGCGGCCATCGGTCTCGCATCCGGCTCCAGCGCGCGGGTGAAGAAGTCGTTGAAGCTGGCGTAGCTGCGGATGTCCGGGTTCAAGGCCTCGGCCATGTTCACGTCGTAGCGCGCTACGAAGCGCCGGATGATCTCGGTCGTGATGCTGCCCATCTTCGAGCCGGCGACGAGACCGCCGAAGCGTGTCATCGCCTGCTTGGGCATCAGGTATTGCGAGAGAACGGCGGAGCGGTCGGACACGGGAGACCCAGGGAGGTGGAAGCAGCCGAAATTGTAGGGGCCGCAGCAGGGCGCTCAGCCCTGCCACCACCGCCGCTCAACTCACCCGGATCAGTTTCTTGTTGACGAACTCCTGGATGCCCGCGCCCGAAAGTTCGCGGCCATAACCCGAATTCTTGACGCCACCGAAGGGCAGCTCTGGCGAGGAGGTGGCGGCGGAGTTGATGAACACCATGCCGGTCTCGATGCGCCGCGCCACGCGCTTGCCGCGCTCGGTGTCTTGGGTGAACACCGAGCCACCCAGGCCGAACGGCGAGTCGTTGGCCAGGGCCACCGCCGCGTCTTCATCGGCGACGCGGAAGAACAGCGCCACCGGGCCGAAGAACTCCTTCTTGAACGCCGGGTTGTCGGCCGCGATGCCGGTCAGGATGGTGGGCTGCATGAAGGCACCCGCCTGTCCCTCGAGGCGTTGGCCGCCGATCAGCGCCTGGGCACCGCCTTCGATTGCCTCATTGACCTGCGCCAGCAAGTCGTCGAGCGCCTGGGCCGACGACAGCGGCCCCAGCGTGGTGCGCTCGTCCATCGGGTCGCCGGGCTTGAAGTTGGACATGGCCGCCTGGAATTTCTGCAGGAAGGCGTCGGCGATCGACTCCACCACGACGAACCGTTTGGACGCCGTGCAGGCCTGGCCCATATTGCCCATGCGGCCGCTGACCGCGTGCTTGACGGCCTTGTCCAGGTCGGCGTCGTCCAGCACGATGAAGGCATCGCTGCCGCCGAGCTCCATCGTCGATTTCTTCAGGTTCTTGCCTGCCCGCGCGGCCACGACGGCCCCTGCACCCTCGCTGCCGGTCAGCGCCACGGCGCGGATGCGCTCGTCGTCGATCACCTTCGTCACCTGGTCCTTGGAGATGAACAGGTTGGTGTAGGCCCCGGCGGGCGCGCCGGCGTCATGCATCAGCTGCTCGAAGGCCAGCGCGCACTGCGGCACGTTGGACGCGTGCTTGACCATGACCACATTGCCGGCCATCAGGTTGGGCGCGGCGAAGCGGGCGACTTGGTAGTACGGAAAGTTCCACGGCATGATCCCCAGAAGTACGCCGACGGAGCTGCGGCGCACGATCGCGGAGCCGTCGCCGCCCAACAGTTC
>JACMRO010000376.1 GCA_014376425.1 Rubritepida sp. | reverse complement strand
CGTATGGAATCCGCATGTCATCCCCGCATCACCAAGATGATGCACAAAACAGGGGATGCCGCCTTTTTTCTTCAATAAAAACAGTGGCTTGCCGAAATGGTGACCCCTGCGGGAATCGAACCCGCCTTTGCAACGTGAGAGGCTGCCGTCCTAACCGATAGACGAAGGGGCCATGCAATCCGGCTGATAGCCCTGGCCCAGCCCCCTGTCCAGCACCCATGGCCCCCGGTAGGCTGCCGCCATGACGCACCAGGCCCGCCCCATCGCCGAAGCCCAGGACCGCGTCGCCATGCTGCACGCGCTCGAACGCAAATTGCTCTGGCTCTCGGCCTGGATGATCCACCACGCCAACCATATCCGCCCCAACCGCGATGGACTCAAAGTCGGCGGCCACCAGGCGAGCTGCGCGTCCTCCGTCTCCATCCTCACGGCACTCTATTTCGATGTCCTGCGGCCGCAGGACAGGGTGGCGGTCAAGCCGCATGCCGGCCCGGTCTTTCACGCCATCAACTGGTTGCTCGGCCGCCAGTCCCGCGACAAGCTGGAAACGCTGCGGCAATTCGGCGGCATCCAACCCTACCCCTCCCGCGTGAAGGACGGGCCGGAGATCGACTTCTCCACCGGTAGCGTCGGCCTGGGCGTGGCGCTGACCAGCTTCGGCAGCCTGGTGCAGGACTATGTCCGCCTGCACAATCTCGCCCCCGAGGGCCTGCCCGCCGGCCGCCACGTCGCCATCGTGGGCGACGCCGAGCTTGACGAGGGCAACATCTACGAAGCCCTCCTGGAAGGCTGGAAGCACGACATCCGCAACGTCTGGTGGGTGGTGGACTACAACCGCCAAAGCCTGGATTCCGTGGTGCCGGACCGCCTGTTCGGTCGCATCGAGGGACTGTTCCGCGACATGGGTTGGAACGTCGTCACCCTGAAATATGGCCGCCAGCTGGAAGCCGCCTTCGCCCGCGAGGGCGGCGAGGCGCTGCGCCGCTGGATCGACGATTGCCCGAACTCGCTTTACTCCGCGCTGACATTCCAGGGCGGCGCCGCCTTCCGCGCCGCCATCCTGGCGGAGCTGGGCCGCGAACCCGGCCTGCGCGCTATCATCGATCCTCTCAGCGACGCCGAACTCCATGCCCTGATGAACAATCTGGGCGGCCACGACATCGAGACGCTGACCGAAGCCTTCCGCGGCGCCGCCGCCGAGGGCGACCAGCCGACCTGCTTCATCGCCTACACCATCAAGGGCATGGGCCTGCCGTTCGCCGGCCACAAGGACAACCATTCCGGGCTGATGACGCCCGACCAGATGGCGCAGTTCAAGTCGGAGATGCGCATCCGCGACGGCCATGAATGGGACCCGGCCGAGGGGTTGGAGCTGGCGCCTGAGGCCTTCGCGGCCTTCCTGCAATCGGTCCCCTTCGCGGCGAAGTTGACGCCCGCAGGCCACCGCCTGGCCGCGCCAACCGTGCCAATTCCCGCCCGCTTGCCGGCGTCGCGCGGCCCGCGCAAATCCACCCAGGCCGCCTTCGGCGAAATCCTGGCCGAGATCGGGCGTGGCGATGGCGAATATGCGCCGATGGCCGAGCGGATCCTCACCACCAGCCCCGACGTCACCGTCAGCACCAACCTGGGCGCCTGGGTCAACCGCCGCGGCATCTTCGACCGCCACCTGAAGAACGACGTGTTCCGCGACGCCAAGCTGGCCAGCGCGCAACGCTGGGGCATGTCGCCCG
>JACMRO010000375.1 GCA_014376425.1 Rubritepida sp. | reverse complement strand
TGGCCGCCGCCCGCGCCACCGGCCTGCCCGCGCTGGCCGATGACAGCGGCCTGATGGTCGAGGCGCTGGGCGGCGCGCCAGGCGTCTACACCGCGGACTGGGCGACGCAGCCGGGGGGCGGGCGCGACTACGCCGCCGCCATGGCGCGCATCGCCCGCGAATGTGGCGACGCGCCCGACCGACGCTGCGGCTTCGTCAGCACCCTTTGCCTGGCCTGGCCGGATGGCGACGTCCGTTTTTTCGAGGGCCGGGTGGACGGCCATTGGGTGTTTCCGCCGCGCGGCGGAAATGGCTTCGGCTTCGACCCGATGTTCGAGCCGGAGGATCGGGGCCGCACCTTCGGCCAGATGACCGCGGCCGAGAAACAGGCGCTCAACCACCGCGCCCGCGCCTTCGCGGCATTTGCCGAAGCCTGCCTTCGCCCCACATCGGCAGAATGATCGAACCGACCCGCGCCGCCGCCCTGGCGCATCTTGCCGACTTCACTCCCCGCATGGGCCGCGACTACGCCGCCGGCCGCAACGCCGACCCGGGGCCGGGCGCCCGCACCGCGGTGACCGAGCTCTCGCCCCACATCCGCCACCGACTGATCACCGAGGAGGAGGTGGTGCGCGCCTGCCTGGCCCGGCACAGCCCCACGGCCGCTCTCAAATTCGTCCAGGAAATGTTCTGGCGGACCTATTGGAAGGGCTACCTCGAGCTGCGGCCGCAGATGTGGACTGACTACAAGGGCTGGGTGGCGCGGGTCGACCCGGCGGTGGCGGCCGACGCCATGGCGGGCCGCACCGGCATCGCCTGTTTCGACGCCTGGGTGGCTGAGCTGAAGACCCAGGGCTACCTGCACAATCACGCGCGCATGTGGTTCGCCTCGATCTGGATTTTCACTCTGCGGCTGCCCTGGGTGCTGGGCGCCGAGTTCTTCCTGGCGCATCTAAAAGATGGCGATGCTGCATCGAACACGCTGAGCTGGCGCTGGGTCGCCGGTATCCAGACGCCGGGCCGTAACTATCTGGCGCGCGCCGAAAACATCGCCCGCTACACCGATGGTCGCTTTCATCCGGTGGGTGAGCTTGACGAACACGCCGCACCGCTGACCGAGCCGGGGCCGCCACCGCCTGGAATGCTGCCGCCGGCCGACCCGGCGCCGACCGGCCGCGTCGCCCTGCTGCTGCATGAGGATGACCTGAGCTTCTGGCCGAGTGGCTGTGACGTGGTGGGCGTGGGAGGGCTGTGTTTCCCGGCCGAGCGCAGCATCTTCGCGGCCTCGCCGGTGGCGCGCGACTTCACCATCGGTGCCCTGGCTGACGGGCTGCGCGGCGCCACCGCGCGCATCGGCGGCGAGCCCGTGCGGCTGGAGCTGGAGGATGTCGGCGCCTGGGCCCGTGGCCTGGGTGTGCGCGACGTGGTCATGCCCTGGTCGCCGGTGGGCTGGACTGCCAACATGTTGCAGGGCGCGGAGCTGGATGGCGTGCGGCTGCATCGGGTTCGCCGGGAGTGGGACAGCGTGTGCTGGCCGCAGGCCCGCGCCGGGTTCTTCGGCATGGCGAAGAAGATCCCCTTCCTGCTGGAGCGCTTCCGCTTGACAGAGACGACGCAGGGCGCGCTGCCGCTGTAGGCCAGCAGCTCCCCGCGCTTTCCGGCCTCCCCGCTTTTCAGCGACAGGACGGCGGCACGCCGCTTGCACCGACTGGTGCAGAGCCGTCCGGATACGGCCATCGGGAACCAGAGCATCATGCAACGCCGCCTTATCCTCGCCACGCCCATGCTGGCTCTGGCCGCCCGCGCGCAGACGGCCTGGCCGAATCGCCAGCCCATCCGCTTCGTCGCGGGCTTCCCCGCCGGTGGCCTGGCCGATGCCATCGGCCGCCTATTCGCGGCCCCGCTGGGCGAGGCGCTGGGCACCACGGTGGTGGTCGAAAATCGCAGCGGTGCCTCGGGTACGCTGGGCGCCGATGCGGTGGCCAAGGCGGCGCCGGATGGGATGACCCTGGCCGTGTCGCATGCCATCCCTTTCGGCTTCGCGCCCGGCGTGCTGCCTGCCATGCCCTACGACCCGGTGGCCGACTTCACCCACCTCGCCATGCTGGCCGAGGCGCCGACCGTCACCGTCGTCCTGGCCAATTCTCCCTTCGCCGGCATGGCGCAGCTGCTCGAGGCGGCGCGTAGCCGGCCGGTGCGCTATGGCTCGTCGGGCGTCGGTTCGGCCGAGCACATCATGGGCGCGGTGGTGGGGCGCGCCGCGGGTGCGGCGCAGCTCGACCACATCCCTTATCGCGGTTCGGCGCCGGCACTGCAGGACCTGCTGGCCGGGCAGATCGACTGCATCAACGCGCCGATCACCACGCTGGTGGGGCAGTTGCAGGACGGCTCGCTGCGCATGCTGGCCACCTCGGGCGAGGCGCGGCTGGCGCGCTTCGCGCAGACGCCGACCCTGGCGGAGCTGGGCTTCGGCCAGGCGACGCATACGCAGTGGATCGGCATTTCTGCCCCGCGCGGCCTGCCGCCGGCCATCGCCGAACGCATCATCGGCGTGGTGCCTGCGGCAGCCGCGCTGCCTGCCATTCAGGCGCGGCTGGCCGAATTCGCCTCCGCACCGCGCAGCCCGGCGCCGATGGGCGCGGAGTTCGGACGGTTCGTCGCCGGTTTCCGCGACCATTGGGTGGCGATGGCACGGGCGGAGAACATCGTGGCGGGCTAGGGGCCAGGCGCCGCCGGGCCGAGCGGCCGCGCAGCCAACGGGGTACGGACCCTAGCGCTTGGGGGGCGCGAGCCCCAGCAGAGCGTTCCGCCAGCCTGGCGGCAGGGCCCCCACGACACGCGCCAGCGCGTACAGTCGACGCGGATAGGCGATACGCAGCCGCCCTGCCGCGATGCCCTCCAGCGTGCGGCGCGCCGCTGCCTCCGGCGTCATCAGCCAGGGCATCGGGAAGGCGTTGGCGTCGGTCATCGGGGTGCGGATAAAGCCGGGGCAGACGCTGTGCAGCGCAATGCCACGCTTCGCCTCGCTGGGCGCCCGCGCCTCCGTCCATCGCTGCACGGCCGCTTTGCTGGCGTTGTAGGCCGGCGCGCTGGGCGCGGCCACGAAGGCGGCGATCGACGCGACCACGGCGACATGGCCGCGCCAGCCATCCGGCCCCGGCGCCTGCGCGGCCATCATGCCCAACGCCGGCAACACGGTGTTCAGCACGCCGGTGACGTTGGTCTCGAACACGTCGCGCGCCGCGGCCGCACCCTCCTGCCCCTCGCCGGTGCCGGTGCCGATTCCGGCATTGGCGATCAGCAGATCAAGCCGCCCAGCGTCCATCACCCACGCCGCCATCGCCGCCGCGTCCCGCACGTCGATGACTTGCGGCAGCACCCTTGCGCCGGCCTGGCGGCAGGACAGCGCGGTCGCCTCAAGCCGCGCCGGGTCGCGGCCCGACAGGTGCAAGGTGGTGCCCGCCCCGGCACAGGCGCGGGCCAACGCCGCCCCCAGGCCGGACGAGGCGCCGGTGATCAGAACGCTACGCGGCGGCGGCGCCATCGCGCTCGATCATCAACGCCCGCGCCCCGGGCGGGATCGGGATCGACGCGCCGGTGGCGTTGTCCACGCAGACCAGCACCGCCTCGCATTCGAACACCCGCTCGCCGTTTTTTTCCACGACGTATTCATGGATGAAGGAGGTCCGCCGCAGGCTGGGCACCCGCAGCCGCAAGGTGATCTCGTCGCCGAACCCCAGCGCCTTGAGGTAGCGCACGTTCAGCCGCCCGACGACGGGGCCCACCGAGTTGGGCCTGAAGCTCTGCCCCAGCGATTCCCAGTGAGCGACCCGCATGTCCTCGAACAGCACCAGGTAGGCCGCGTGGTTCATGTGGCCGTGCATGTCGCATTCGGCCCAGCGCACGCGATGGGTCTTTTCGATCACGACAGCGCCGCCCGCACCCGGCTCATCGCCTCGTCCAGCGCCGCCGGGTCAAGCCAGCGGAACACCGCCACGATACCCTCCGCCGGCTCCACCCAGGTCGTGTTGCCGCCCGCGCCCAAGAAGCAGAAGGCGCGCTCACTGGCCGACGGCCATTTGGTGCGGCCAGTGTTGAGCCAGATAAGCCGACCATAATGCGGGTTGAGCGGGCAGGGCGCGGTCGCCGCCGCAATCCATTCCGCAGGCACGATCTGCCGCCCCTCCCACATGCCGCCGGCCGCGACCAGCAGCCCGACCCGGGCCATGTCCCTGGCGTGGATGGAGACGCCGCCGCCCCAGTGGCTGCCACCGGGCACCGCCTGCATCGGCAATCCACCCACCTCGACCCAGGCATTGCCGTAGCCTTCCCATCGCCAGTCATCCGATGCGCCGATCGGGATCATCACCCGGTTGGCGAAGATGTCCGGCAGCGGCTTGCCGAAGACCCGCATGAGGCTCAGCGACAGGCGATTCACCCGCACATCGTTGTATTCCCAATGGGTTCCCGGCGGCTGCAAAGCACGGTCGCCCTTGCGCGCGCCGCCCTCGCTCGCCAGCTCGCGGCCGCGGTCGATCATGTCGCTTTTGTCGAACAACACGCCTTCCCATTCGGAGGTGTTGGTCAAAAGATGCCGCCATGTGATCGCACCGTTCTGCGGCCCGTCGAACCCCCCATCATCCACCAGCTGCCGCACCGGCGCACCGATGTCCGGGATCAGCCCGTCATGATGCGCGATTCCGGCGAGCAGGCTGAGGTAACTCTTCGCCACCGAGAATGTCTGGTCGATCTGCCCAATGTCGCCGACCTC
>JACMRO010000374.1 GCA_014376425.1 Rubritepida sp. | reverse complement strand
GTCGGCCGATGCCCGCGCCAGCATCGACGGCTGGGCCGGGGCGGAGCCCCGCATCGGGCCAGCGCTGGCGCTGGACGCCGCTGGCGCATGGCCGGCGCTGCGGGCCGACGCGGTGCTGTGCATCAACATGATCCACATCGCCCCCTGGGCCGCGACCGAGGGTTTGCTGGCGGGAGCCGCGCGGGTGCTGGTGAGCGGCGCGCCGCTCATCCTGTACGGCCCGTTTCGCGTCGGCGGCCACCTGGTGGAAAGCAACCAGGCCTTCGACGCCGATCTGCGCGCCCGCGACCCTGCCTGGGGCGTGCGCGACCTCGAAGCCGTGGCCGCCGCGGCGCAGCATTTCGCCGTGCCGGACTTCGTGCCGATGCCAGCCAATAACCTGCTGGTGACCTTCCGCCGGCTGTGACATTGGCCTAGAAGCCCGGCTCCGCACGGAGGCTGCACATGCTGAACACCGCCATCATCGGCATGGGCAACTGGGGCCGCACCCTGGTCAATTCGGTCCAGGGCCGTAACGGCAGCTCCATCCGCTTCGTCGCCGGCACCACGGGCACATTGGACAAGGCGCGCGACTACGCCGCCGAGAAAGGCATTCGCCTGCACCCGACCTATGAGGCGGTGCTGGCCGACCCGCAGGTGCAGGCCGTGGCACTCGCCAGCCCGCACGGCATGCACGCCGAACAGGTCATCGCCGCCGCCGCCGCCGGCAAGCACGTCTTCGTCGAGAAGCCATTCACCCTGACGAAGGCCAGCGCCGAGGCAGCCGTCGCCGCCTGCGCCAGGGCGGGCGTGGTGCTGGCGCTTGGCCACAACCGCCGCTTCCTGCCCGCCGTGGCCGAGATGCGCGCCATGCTGGCCGATGGGCGGATCGGCACGCTGCTGCACGTCGAAGGCCATTTCTCCGGCCCCGGCGCGATGAACTACAAGCCCGGGATGTGGCGCGCCGACCGGCATGAGAGCCCGCTGGGCGGCATGGGCGCCATGGGCATCCACATGGTGGACATGATCATCCACCTGGCCGGCCGCTTCCGCGACGTCCGCGTGCTGAGCCACGCCGCCGTCAGCACGACCATCGACGACACCACCGCCATGCTGGCCACACTGGAATCGGGCGCCACCTGCACATTCGCCACCCTGGCCCAGGCGCCGCGGATGTGGCGCGTGGCCCTGTACGGCACCGCGGGCTGGGCAGCCCTGCAGGGCCATGAAAGCCTGACGACCTGCGCCCTCAACGGCACTCCCACCGAGCAGACCTTCCCCGTCACCGACATCGAACGGGCCGAGCTGGAAGCCTTCGCCGCTGCAGTGGCCGGCGGCCCCGCCTACCCGCTGCCGACCGATGAGGCGATCCACGGCGTGAGCGTGTTCGAGGCGATGATCGGCGCGGCGGCTTCGGGCAGCGTCTATGCGGTGGGTTAATGCCGTGCGGGCTGGTTTTGAGAGAAGCGGCGTGGCCGCGCCTGACGGCAGCCCCTTGGGGCCCCCTTCCCTCGAACCCCAACCTCCAGCAGGCTACCGTTCAGCTGGCCGGTGCGGACGGGCGGGCCGAACTCCGTGCAGGTTTAGGACGGGCCGCAGCCGGGTTGCCTCATCCTGCCCAGGACCGGACAAAGCCTGCATCGGAGGACGCT
>JACMRO010000373.1 GCA_014376425.1 Rubritepida sp. | reverse complement strand
CTGCTCTGCCTCCGGCACCCGCCAGGGTTTGTGCGCGACGCCGCCCAGCGCGATGCGCGCCTGTGCGATGCGGCCATCCTCCAGCCGCAGCCCGACGGCGCAGGAGACCAGCGCGAAGGCATAGGATTGCCGGTCGCGCAGCTTAAGGTAAGTGTGGTTGGCGCCAAACCCGGCATCGGGCAGCGCAACGGCGACGATGACCTCGCCGGGTTCGAGCGTCGTGTCGCGCTCGGGCGTATCGCCGGGGAGGCGATGAAAGTCGGCGAAGGCGATGACCCGTTCGCCGTTCGGGCCGCTGACATGCACCCGCGCCTCCAGCGCGGCCAGCGCCACGCACATGTCCGACGGGTGGGTGGCGATGCAGCTTTTGCTGGCGCCCAGGATGGCGTGGATGCGGTTGACGCCGGCGATGGCGGGGCAGCCGGAGCCGGGGCGGCGCTTGTTGCAGTCCATTGCTGCGTCATAGAAATAATAGCAGCGGGTGCGTTGCAGCAGGTTGCCGCCGGTGGTCGCCATGTTGCGCAACTGCGGCGTGGCGCCGGCCAGGATGGCGCTGGCCAGCAGCGGGTGGTGCTCGGCCACGAGCGGGCTGGCCGCCGCTTCGGCATTGGTCACCAGCGCGCCGATGCGCAGCCCGTCCTCGCCACGGCTGATGCTGTCCAGCCCCGGCACCCGGTTGATGTCCACCACCCGCGATGGCAGGGTGACGTGGTACTTCATCAGGTCGACCAGGTTGGTGCCGCCCGCCAGGATCGCCGCTGCCGGCACCGTGGCCGCACCCATCGCATCGCGCAGCGTGACCGGGCGGCGGTATTCGAAACGGTTCATCGGCCGGCTGCCTGCTCGACGGCGTCGACGATGTTGGGATAAGCGCCGCAACGGCAGAGGTTGCCGCTCATCCACTCCTGAATTTCGGCGCGCGAGCCGGTGTGGCCTTCCTGAATGCAGGCAACGCCGGACATGATCTGGCCGGGCGTGCAGTAGCCGCACTGGAAAGCGTCGCAGGCGATGAAAGCCGCTTGCAGCGGGTGCAGCGCGCCATCGGCGCCCTCCAGCCCCTCGATGGTGGTGACCTCTGAACCATCACGGCTTACGGCAAGGACCAGGCAAGAGAGCACCCGGTTGCCGTCCAGCAACACGGTGCAGGCGCCACACTGGCCATGGTCGCAACCCTTCTTGGTACCGGTCAGGCCGATCTCGTCCCGCAGCAGGTCGAGCAAGGTGGTCCAGGGTGGTGTCTCGATCTCGTGCCGGATGCCGTTGATGGTGATGCTCAGGGTTTCGCCGGCCAGGGCCGGGCGGTCGATATCAGCCATGCTCATGGCGGTGCTCCGCAGCGGGTTTCGGGAGGTGAACGCCCGTGCCGGGGGGGCGTTGCACCAGGCCGCGGGCTGGCGGAGCATGGCGGGTATGACCCCAGCCACACCCCTCCTCTCCGCCATCACCGCCTGGCTCGCCACCCAGCAGCCAGCCATGCTCAGCGCGCTGGAGCGCATGGTGAACACCGACGGCGGCAGCTACGACAAGGCAGGCGTCGATGCAGTGGGCGGCCAGGTGCGGGAATTCCTGCAGGGCCACGGCATCGCGGTGGAGACGGTGCGGGGCGAACGACATGGCGACTGCCTGCGCGCCCTGGTCGGCGGTGCCGGCAGGCCGGCCGGCAATGCGCGTGAGAACATCGTCCTGATGGGCCATCGCGACACGGTGTTTCCCCAGGGCGAACCGGCCCGCCGGCCGTTCCGCATCGAGGGTGGCCGCGCCTACGGCCCCGGCGTGTGCGACATGAAGGCGGGTATCGTGCTGAACATGTTCATGCTGGCAGCCTTCCAGAAGTTCGGCGGCGCGCCCGGCCCCTTGGTCGGGCTGTTCACCGGCGACGAGGAGATCGGCAGCCCAGAGGGCCGTGCGGTGATCGAGGCGGAAGCGCGAGGCGCGCGGGTGGTTTTCAACAGCGAGCCGGGGCGGATGAGCGGCAACGTCGTCACTGGCCGCAAGGGCGGCGTGTTCTCGGTGTTCGATATCGTGGGGAAGGCCAGCCACTCCGGCGGCAATTTCGAGGCCGGGATCAGCGCGATCGGGGAGCTGGCGCAGAAGATCATCGCGATCCATGCGCTGACCGATCTGACACGGGGGATTACGCTGAATGTCGGCCTGGTGAGCGGCGGGCAAAGCGTGAACACGGTGGCACCTGCCGCGCAGGGGCAGATTGACCTGCGCTACATCCATCCACAGGATCGCGAGGAAGTGATGGGCCGGCTGCACGCGATCATCGCCCACAGCTTCATCCCGGGCACCCGGGCGACACTGACGATCAAGGGAGAATTCCTGCCGCTGACGCAGAGCCCGGCGGCGGCGAGGCTGTTCACGCTCTACCAGGGGGCGGCGGCGGAGGTAGGACTGGCCATTTCCGGTGAATTTTCCGGGGGGTGCGCGGATAGCGGCTTTACCGCCGCACAGGGCGCGCCGACCATCTGCGCGGTGGGGCCTGTGGGTGGGCTGGCGCACAGCCCGGACGAATTCCTGGAGGTCGCGAGCCTGGTGCCGCGGGCGCAGGCGATGGCGCGGGCGATCTGCGGGCTTGACGCGGCGGGGTTGTAAGGTGCGGCCCCGACGAAATCCTGTTTGACAGACGCCTGTCCATGCCCAAGCCCTAATTCTCGTTGTCGAGAGGTTTGAGGCATGGCCATCATCACCGGTACTGGCGGTTATGACAGGGCACCGCGCAAGAAGGCTGGGGCGGCAATAACACGCTATTAAATATCCGGCGGCTCACGCTTTCGAATTTCAATGATACTGTTGAGGGTGGGGATTTCGGCGACGTTTATACTTTCCTCGCTGGGGCTTACATCATTGACGGCGCCGGGAGCAGCAACCTTGGCAATGAGTTTTGGTATAGGGTGACAACCTCGGTTGTGGTCGATCTGGGCTGGCTGGAGACGATCTTTCGCCTCATCTTTCTGGGGCATCAGAGCGGCGGCTTCACCAGCACCGGCTGGGCGGCGTGGTGTTCGACCGGACGTGGAAGATTTGCGCCGCCGCCGCCGCCTTCGCGGCACTGGGGCACATTCCCATCCGGGACGAGCCGGCGCCTCCCGCCCCCCCCCGGGCCGGCGTGAGGCTTCCACCGTGCCTCGCCCGTCCCATATCGCAACCAGCACAAAGGATTTAGCGCATGCACATCTATCGCCGCCGCGGCTGGGAGATCCCCGACCACCAGGTCACCCCGCGCGAGGCGGTGCTGGGCCGCCGCGCCATCATGGTGGCCGCCGGTGCCGCGATGGCGCTGCCCGCCGCCGCGCAGTCGGGCGCTGTGCCGCCCCTTCCTGCGCATAGCCGCAATGAGCGCTTCTCGCCCGGCCGGGCACTGACCCCCGAACGCGACGCCACCACCTACAACAACTTCTATGAATTCGGTTCGAGCAAGAGCATCGCCCGCGACGCCGCCCGCATGCCCCGCCGGCCCTGGACCGTGAAGGTCGAGGGCCTGGTCGAGAACCCGCGCGAGTTCGACATCGACGACCTCATCCGGCTGATGCCGCTGGAGGAGCGCACCCTGCGGCTGCGCTGCGTGGAGGGCTGGGGGATGACGGTGCCGTGGACCGGCTTCCCGCTCGCCGCGCTGGTCAACCTGGTCAAGCCGCTGGCAAGCGCGAAGTTCGTCTCCTTCGTCAGCGCGCAACTGCCGGCGGTGATGCCGGGGCTGCGGCAGAGCTGGTACCCCTGGCCGCACATGGAGGGCTGCTCGGTCGCCGAGGCGGGCAACCCGCTCAGCTTTATGGCGCTGGGGCTGTATGGCCAGCCGCTGGCCGGCGCCAATGGCGCGCCTGTCCGGGTTTTGTTTCCCTGGAAATACGGCTTCAAATCCGGCAAGTCGATCGTGCGCATCGTCTTCCAGGAAGCGCGGCCGCCGACTTTCTGGAACACTATCCAGCCGCAGGAATACGGGTTCTGGGCCAATGTGAACCCGGCCGTGCCCCATCCGCGCTGGAGCCAGGCGACCGAGCGGCTGATCGGCAGCAATGAGCGGGTGCCGACACAGTTGTTCAACGGCTATGGTGAATTCGTCGCTGCCATGTATGAAGGCATGCAAGGTGAGCAACTGTACCTATGAGAGTGGCCGGCTGGTTTTTCGTCATCCTGGGCTTCGCGCTGGGCTTCCTGTTTGGTTTCGGCGTGCCGCTGGCGGAGGCGATGCCGGCCGTGGCGTGGGATGGCGCCGGCGGGGTGCCCGGGTGGTTCCTGGCGCGGCCCTCCTGGGTTGGCCCGATGCTCCTGGGCGTGATGCTGTTGACGGTGGCGGGATGGCTGCACCGGGAGCCTGACCCGACATAGGCGAGGCCCGCCGCGCCGGCGCCTGGCGCTGTCGGCGGGTTGGCGTCACGGATCGGACGCGGCCATGCCTGGGCCGCGCCCGAGCACCTCCCAATTGTGCTCGCCCAGCCTGGGCGCCGGCCGGCTTGGCCGCGGCCGTTCACGGTTGAAGGAAATCGGCAGGTTCACCACCGAAGGGCCGCCACCGGGCAGCGGGCGGATCATGTCCACCGCCGCCATCTGCGGGTGCGCGACCAGCTCCCCCACATCGTTCACCGGGCCGCTCGGCACCCCCACAGCATCGAGCGCCTTCAGCCACGCATCGCGCGGGCCGGTCAGGAAGACCGCAGCGATCATCGGGACCAGTTCGGCCCGGTGGCGCACCCGTTGGGCGCCGGTGGCGAAGCGCGGGTCGGTGGCCCATTGCGGGTGGCCCAGCACCGCGGCCGCCCGGGCAAACAGCCGGTCATTGCCGGCGGCCAGGCAGAGCGGCCGGTCGGCGGTCTCGAACAGCTGGTAGGGAACGATGACCGCCGCGCCGGTGCCGTGTCGCTTCGCCACATCGCCGGTGGCGACATGGCTGTTGATCTGCCCCTCGACCCAGAACGCCGCGGTCTCCAGCAGGGAACCATCGACCAGGCAGCCGCGCCCTGCCCTGCCCCGCCAGCGCAACGCCGCCAGGGCGCCTATGGTGATGAACAGCCCGCACGCCTTGTCGTTGATCGAGGCACCGGCGAAGGTCGGCGGGCCGTCGGGCTGGCCGGTCACGCTCATCATGCCGCCAAAAGCCTGCAGCAGCGGGTCGAAGCCGGGCTTCATCTTCATCGGCCCCTGAAAGCCGAAAGCCCAGATCGAGCAGTAGATCAGCCGCGGGTGGCGCTCCAGCATGCTGGCCGGGCCGATGCCACACTCTTCGACCACGCCCGGGCGGAGGTTCTGGATCAGGATGTCGGCCGTTTCGCAAAGCCGGTGGAGTGCCGCCACGTCCTCCGCGCGCTTGAGGTCCAGGGTGATTGAGCGCTTCGAGCGATTCTGGCTGTGGAAGTAGAGCGAGGTGACGCCGTCCGGGCCGTAGGGCGGGCCCCACAGCCGCGCATCGTCGCCGCCATCCGGCTTTTCCACCTTGATGACGTCGGCGCCCATATCGGCCAGCACCGCACCTGCGAGTGGGCCGGCGAGCGCCTGACCAACCTCGATGACGGTCAGCCCGGTGAGTGGCAGGTCCATGCGCGTATCCTCCGCCGGCAGCATAGCGGGTGGGGCAGGCGCGTCGATGCCGCGCTCATGTGCCGCCGGCCGGGGCGGGCGAGGGGGCTGAACCGCATGCCGGGCGTGCCGACGCTGAGCGCGAGAGGCGTCGGGGTGGAGTTGTTTTCGGCAGCGGGCAGCAGCGGTCTCAGCGCCGTGCCCAGGAGCAATGGGAGCCTGCTTCCGCGCCGGAACGGGGTGCGCTTCAGTACAGCCGAGCCAGCCATCGGGGCGGTACGCCCGCGAAATACAGCGCCAGGATCGACAGGTTGCGCGCGGAACGGCCGTGGAAGCCCCGCCCGCGCCAGCGCTCGGCCGATGTCACGGCACGGATCGGCAGTGCCGTGGGGCGGATGGGCCGCAGGCGACGAATCAGGTCGACATCCTCCATCAGCGGCATGGCGTGGAACCCGCCCACGGCGTCGTAGAGCGTGCGGTGGATCAACAGCCCCTGGTCGCCATAAGGCAGGCCGAAGGTGCGGCAGCGCCAGGCCACCATGCGCTCCATGCGGCGCGCGCCGGGGCTGGGATCATCCAGCATGAAGGCGAAATGGGCGGCTGCGGGCGGGCCCTGCATGAAGCGCCGCGCCGTGGCGGACCAGCCTGCCTCTAGACGGGTGTCGGCGTGGAGGAAGAGCAGCCATTCCTGGCTGGCAGCGGCGCCCCCGGCGGCAAGCTGGGCGCCGCGGCCGCGCGGCGCCTGGATGACGGTGGCGCCGAGGCGCCGGGCAATCTCCGCCGTGCCGTCGGGGCTGTGCGCGTCGGCGACGAGGATGCCGGCGCCGGCTTCCGCAACACTGGCCAGGGTTGCGGGTAGTACCGCGGCGGCATTCCAGGTCGGAATGACAATGTTCATTTTTCGTTCTTGACGTCCGGCGCTGTTTCGCTTCAAGTGCATGCAGAACGGAACGGGAACTTAACCATGCCTGACGGTCTCCTCTGGGGTCAGCCATCGCCGCGGCGGCCTGCGTTGCATGCCGAGGGGATGCAGTCGCGCACCGGTTTCGCCATTCCCGGCAGCCAGCACAAGGGCCGCGGCGCCATTTCGAACCCCGGTAACCGGTTCGAACAGACGGCGGTCGAAGCGCTGGATGATGGTTGGGGCACCCTTGCCGAGGACCTGGCCGACCTGCCGCCGCTGGCAACGCAGCTGCTGCGTGAGAAGAGCCGCACCGCGCTGAGCTACAATGACAGTCCGGACATCGGTTTTGACCGTTCGATCAACCCGTATCGCGGCTGCGAGCATGGTTGTGTTTACTGCTTCGCCCGCCCCAGCCATGCCTATCTGGGCTATTCGCCCGGGTTGGATTTCGAGACCAAGCTGCTGTTCAAGCCCGACCTGCCAGCGCTGCTGGAGAAGGAGCTGAGCCGGAAAGGCTATGTGCCGCGCCCGGTGGCGCTGGGTGCCAACACCGACCCGTACCAGCCGGTGGAGCGCAACGTCGTGCTGACCCGGCAGGTGCTGGAGATCCTGGAGCGTTTCAATCACCCGGTGACGGTGGTCACCAAGTCGGCGCTGGTGCTGCGCGATGCCGACATCCTGGCACGGATGGCGGCGAAGAACCTGGCGCAGGTGGCGATCTCTGTCACCACGTTGGATGGCGCGCTGGCGCGGAAGATGGAGCCGCGGGCGGCCAGCCCGGCGCGTCGCCTGGCGGCAATGGCCGACCTGTCGCGGCTGGGCATTCCCACCGCGATCCTGGCCGCGCCCATGATCCCGGGGTTGAACGACGCCGAACTGGAGCAGATCTTGCTGGCTGGCGCCAATGCCGGGGCGCGGCGGGCGGGCTATGTGCTGTTGCGGCTGCCGCTTGAAATCCGCGCGCTGTTCGAGGAATGGATGGCCAGGCACTTCCCCGACCGGGCGCGGAAGGTGCTGTCGCTGATTCGGCAGACCCGTGGCGGGGCGACGTATCAGAGCGATTTCGGCACGCGGCAGACCGGCACCGGGCCGTATGCCGAGCTGCTGCAGCAGCGTTTCCTGCGTGCCGTGGCGGCGCTGGGGATGGAGCGGCGGATGGGTGGTGTGGCCAGCCTGGACTGCGAGCAATTCGCGGTACCGGAGGTCGCGCGTCCACAGCCGCGACAGATGGCCTTGTTCTGAGCGCCGCGCGGGGGTATCAGGCGCGCGGGCCGATTTAGCTCAGGGGTAGAGCAACTGATTCGTAATCAGTAGGTCCGGGGTTCAATTCCCCGAATCGGCACCACGATCCCTATTGCCGCTGGAACACCAGGAGGGTCTGGCCCCCGGCGTCCAGCAGGCTCAGCGACGTGCCCGCCACCCGCATTGACCGGGTCTCTCCCAACGCCACCTGCACCCGCCGTTCAATGGCGCCGGTGTCACCCAGGCAGGCCATGCGGGTGAAGGCCAGCCGCTCGAAGCGAATGGCTTCGCCCTGGCCCAGCTCGGCCGGGCCGTTGAAACGGTTGCAGCCATCATAGCCGCCGACCGCCAGGGCGCCGCCGTCGCGCAGGCTGAATTCCAGCGTCACCGGCCGGCCAGCCCCGGCGTCGGGCAGCTCCCACACCCTGCCATCGAGCGCGGCAGCGCGGTCGATGGGCGCCGGCGCCACTGCCGCGCATCCGGCCAGCAGGCCCCCCGCCAAGCCAAGTACAAACTTCATATCAACGCCTTTTGGTTGCAGGTGAAACAACTCGCTTCCGGCCCTGGGCGCGGCTTGCTAGCATCATGGCATGAACGTCCTTGCCGCCAACCTCTCGGGCACCGCCGAAACTTCCTACATGTCCGGCTTCGGCAATGGATTCGAAACCGAGGCGCTGCCCGGCGCCTTGCCGATCGGCCGCAATTCGCCACAACGCTGCGCCTATGGGCTCTATGCCGAGCAGCTTTCCGGCTCGCCCTTCACCGCGCCGCGCGCCAGCAACGAGCGGTCCTGGCTCTATCGTATCCGCCCGAGCATCGCACACTGGGGCGAGCTGGCGCCGGCCGATGCGGCGCTGTGGCGCAGCGCGCCGTGTCGCGAAGCCAGCCTGGCGCCGCAGCCGCTGCGCTGGGACCCGTTGCCGATCCCTGACCATGCGCTTTCCTTCATCGAGGGCATCCACAGCATCACCACCAGCGGCGATGTGGCGACCCAGGCGGGGATGGGCGCGCATATCTACCTCGCCACCCGCTCGATGGTGGATGAGTACCTCTGCAATGCCGACGCCGAGATGATGATCGTGCCCGAACAGGGTACTCTGCGGCTTTGTACAGAATTCGGTATCCTCGACGTCGCACCGGCGGAGATCGCCGTGATTCCGCGCGGGGTGAAGCTACGGGTGGAACTGCGCGGCGGCCCGGCACGCGGCTATCTGTGCGAAAATTACGGCGGCGCGTTCACCCTGCCAGAGCGTGGCCCGATCGGCGCCAACTGCCTGGCCAATCCGCGCGACTTCCTCAGCCCCGTAGCGCATTACGAGGATCGCGAGGTGCCTTCCACCCTGTATTTGCGATGGGGCGGCGCGCTGTGGGCCAGCCGGATTGGTCATTCGCCCCTGGATGTGGTCGCCTGGCACGGTAATTATGCGCCCTACAAATACGATCTCCGGCGCTTCTCGCCGGTCGGGCCGACGCTCTTCGATCATGCCGATCCATCGATTTTCACGGTGCTGACCAGCCCTTCGGAAACGCCGGGCACTGCCAATATCGACTTCGTGATCTTCCCCGATCGCTGGAGCGTGGCGGAGAATACTTTTCGCCCGCCCTGGTATCACATGAATATCATGAGCGAATTCATGGGCCTGATTTACGGCCAATATGATGCAAAGCCCGAAGGCTTCGTGCCAGGCGGAATTTCCCTGCACAACTGCATGTTGCCGCACGGTCCCGATGCCGGGGCGTTCGATGCCGCCAGCGCCGCCACGCTGGCGCCGCAGAGGTTGACGGGCACCTTGGCATTCATGTTCGAAACCCGCTTCCCGCAGCAGGTCACGGCCTTCGCGGCAGATACTCCAGCGCGGCAGCGTGGCTATGCCGCCTACGGGGCGCCGCTGCTGAAGCGTTTCGACCCGACGCGGCCCTGACGAACGGCCAGAGGCGCGACCCGCTGACTGAGGCGGCTGCCTGACCTCGGCGTTCGAAATCAGCGACGATGATGGCCATGAGGCTGAGACCAGCCGCCTATTCTCCAGCATAGAGCCTGGCCGGGCGGCTCGTGTCCGGGCGGTGTCCGGGCGGGCGCCACAGCAGAATGGGGGCCTTCAGGCCGCCTTCAAGGCTCGCGGCAGATCGCTCACCGCGGCGACAATCATTGCGGCGTCCTCAGCCGGGCCGAAGCCCTCGCTGATGACCGCCCGGGCCGCTGCCGTGGCAATTTCGGCCGCTGCGCCGCGCACTTCGGCGACGGCCGAGGCTTCGGCGGCGGCGATACGGTCCATCGCCATCCGCTCACGCCTTGCCGCGGATGACTCAGCGTCGGCCGCCGCAGCCTCGCCCACGCGCTTTGCCTCGGCCCTGGCGCGTTCAATCATAGCGGCAGCTTCGACGATGGCTGCTTGGCGGTCCGCCTCGGCCTGGCGCAGCATGGTTTCGGCTTCGCCGCGAAGACGCGATGCCTCCGCGAGTTCGGCCGCGATGCGGGCGCCCCGCGCGTCGAGCATGGCTGTCACCTTTCCCCAGCCCGCGCGGATCGCGAAGAAGGCGAAGATCGTGAAGCTGACCGCGACCCAGAATTTCGGGTCGAGCCAGAAATGTTCGTAATGATGATCCATCAGCGTGCTCCCCCGACACCGAGCGCCAGCTCACCGCGCGCGACCAACGCCCGGCCCACCGCGCCATCCACCGCCGCGGCATCGGCGCGGCCGACAAGCTTGGTGATCAGCGCCGTTGCCGTCTCCGTCGCCACACCGCGCAATGTGCTCATTGCGGCGTCACGCGATGCGGCGATGCGTGCTTCAGCCGCTGCCACCTGTTCGGCCAGGCGGGCGTTAAGCACATCGGCCCGCGACTGCGCCTCGGCGGTGGCCTGCGCCACTGCGCTGGCAATGGCAGACTGCGCCTCGGTGCGGGCCTGGGCGGTTGCCGCCCGCAACTCGGCCATGGCGTTGTCGGCCGTCATCTTGGCCTGACGCGCCGCATCCAGGTCGGATGCGATGCGCGCGGCCCGTTGTTCCAGCACCTCGCCCACCGGTGGCAGCACATAGGTGCGCAGGACGTAGTAGAGCACGCCGAAGATGACGAGCATCCACACGGCCTGCGCCAGGACCAGCGGGTCACCGAACTGTAGCTGCGGCATGCGCCACCCCCGTCACTGAATAGCCCGTCACTGAAAAGCGACCCGCCTGATGCGGGCCGCCGTCTCGCCGCGGCCCAATACGGGCCGCGTCCATTGCCAAGACCCTTGCGAGCCGCGCCGGATGCCGCAGCCCTTGCGGGCCGCGGCAGGTATCAGGTGAACAGGATCAGGAAGGCGATCAGCAAAGCGAACAGCGCCACGGCTTCCGTCAGGGCGAAGCCCAGGATGCCGATCGGGAACACCACGTCACGCGCCGCGGGGTTGCGGGCCACGCTGGTAATCAGCGAGGAGAAGATGTTGCCGATACCCAGCCCCACCCCGAACAGGGCAATCACGGCGATGCCGGCGCCAAGCGCCTTTGCGGCTGCTACTTCCATGGTCTCAATCCTTTTATGTCTAGTAAGTGTTGTGAAGAAACTGCGCGGTCAGTGCAGGTGCACGGCGTCGCTCAGATAGATGCAGGTGAGGATGGCGAAGACATAGGCCTGCAGGAATGCCACCAGCACCTCGAACCCCACCAGCGCCACATTCACCGCGAGCGGCAGCACCGCCAGCACCGGGCCTGCCGTCCCCAGGCCCGCCAGCATGACGACGAAGGTGGCGAACACCTTCAGCATCACGTGTCCCGCCACCATGTTGGCGAAAAGACGGATCGACAGGCTGATGGGGCGCGACAGGTAGGAGATGATTTCCACCGGCACGATGATCGGCGCCAGCCAGAGCGGCGCGCCTTCGGGGAAAAAGTAGCCGAAGAACTTGCGGCCATGCAGCTGCAGTGCAACGACCGTGATCAGCACAAACACCATCAGCGACAGCCCCAGCGTCACTGCGATGTGGCTGGTGAAGGTGAAGGCGTAGGGGAACAGCCCCAGCATGTTGCCGAACAGGATGAACATGAAGAGCGTGAAGACGAACGGGAAGAACCGGCGGCCTTCCGGGCCAATCTGGTCGGTGACCAGGCCCATGACGAATTCATAGGCCGATTCCGCCAGCGACTGCAGCCGCCCCGGCACCACCGCCCGCGGCCGCATGCCATAGGTCATCAACGCCAGGATCAGCCCGGCCACGATCACCATGTGCAGGTTGGATTGCGAAAAATTGACGGAGCCGCCGATGGGCCCCAGGGCGCGGCCCAACTCAAACTGGCTCAGCGCGTCGATCGTGTTGCCTTCAGCCGCCACAGCTCAGCCCCCTAGAAATCAGTCACGATCCACAACGCGGGGCTTCAACAGCCGAAAGACGTTCATCACGCCAGCCACGCTGCCCAGCACGAAGAACAGCAGGAAGAGCCACGGCCAGGTCCCCAACCACCGGTCGGCCAGTAGCCCAAGGACCACGCCAACCACCAGGGCGGACACGATCTCGACCCCGGCACGGAAACCCAGACCCCACGAACCGCCCGGAAGCCCGCCCTTGCCACCAGCCGCTCGATCCAGCCCTTGTCGGGCCCGTGCGTCCTGTAGCCGCTTGTCGAAGCCGTCCTGCTTGCTCATGCCTTGCTCCTCCTGCGGATACCCGCCGAAGGCAGGCGCGGGTTACGGGTTGCCCCCCAACGTGTCAACCCGTTCACGCAGCAACAGCAAGCCTTTCCTGCGCCGCCGCGTTCGTCATGAGCTGCGGAATGTACTCCGCACGCTGTGGCCGAGCCAGCAGGAAGCCCTGTACGGAATCGCAGCCCAGCTGGCGCAACGTCTGCAATTGCTCTGCCGTCTCCACCCCCTCAGCCACCACCCGCGCGCCCAGCCCGTGCGCCAGCCGCACCACCGTGTCCACGATCCGCGCACTGGCATACTCACCCCGGCCAAGGCCTGCGACGAAACAGCGATCCACCTTCAGCACGTCGATCGGCAATTCCTGCAGATAGGCCAGCGAGGAGAAGCCAGTGCCGAAATCATCCAGTGCCACGCGGATGCCCATGCGCCGCAGTCCGTGCAGCATGTCCCGCGCTGCCCGGCTGTCGCCGATGAAGGTGCTTTCCGTCACCTCGATCTCAAGCAGGGCGGGTGGGATGCCTGTCTCGGCCAGCACCGTCTCGATCATCCGCATGGTGTCGCCATGGCCGATCAACTCGCCCGAAAGATTGACCGCCACCGGGATGGCATAGCCCTCGGCGCGCCAGAGCTTGACCTGCGCCGCCGCGCGGTCAAGCACGAAGCGGGCCAGCGGAAGCGCGAGGCCGGCTTCTTCGGCCAGTGGCACGAATACGCCCGGGCTGATCGCGCCGCGCATCGGATGATGCCAGCGTAGCAATGCCTCGACGCCTTCGAGCGTACCGTCGGACAGAGAGAATTTCGGTTGGTAGTCGAGGTGCAGCTCACCGCGGGACAGCGCCAGCGTTACCTCGCCCTGCAGCTTGCGACGGTCCAGCGCCTCGCCCTCCATCTCGGTGCTGAAGGCGACGAAGCGGCCGATGCCTTCCCGCCGGGCGCTGGTCAGCGCCAGGTCGGCCCGGCTGAGCATGGATTCCGCGGTAGCCTCGCCATCGATCAGCACCGCCACACCCAACGATGCGCTGCAACGCACCAGCATTGGCCCCAGCTGGTAGGGCTGCGCCAGCGCCTGGGTAATGCGCGCGGCCATGGCGGTGGCCTCGGCCGGTGTCGCCACCGTCTGCAACAGGGTGAATTCATCGCCGCCCAGCCGCGCCCGCATGGCGCTGCGGCGAACCCCGCCGCGTAGCCGCCGCGCCACCGCCCGCAGCAATTCGTCACCCACCGCCTGGCCATGGCTGTCATTGACCGACCGGAAGCCGTCCAGATCGACCACATGCAGGGCCAGCGCCGGGGTGGCCCGGGTCAGCCGCGCCTCCAATTCGCGATTGAAGCGCAGCCGGTTGGGCAGGTCGGTCAGCCCGTCATGCTCGGCCAGGTGCTGGACCCGTTGCTCGGCCTCGCGCCGCTGAGTCACGTCCAGGCTGGTGCGAAGGATTCGGAACAGGCGGCCTTCCGGGTCGTGCAGCGGCACCGTGCTGGTCACCAGGTGGCGCAGCCGGCCCGTCACGTCCACCACCTCATGTTCCAGGGTCTCGATCGGCAGCCCGGTCGCCTGGACCTGGCGCAGATCCGCTTCCAGTGCGGCGCTGCGCTTGATGTGCAGTGGCTGGCCGCCGAGGGCGGGCGCACCCATGCTGAACAGCTCGCGCACCGCGCGATTGGCCTGCAGGATTCGAAAATCGAGATCGAATGTAGAGATCAGCGCCGGCACGCCTTCCAGCAGCGCGTCCAGCCCCTGATGCGCGACCCTGGCCTCGCGCTCGGCGGCCTGCGCCTTCGTCACCGCCACCGCTGCCCGCCGCCAGGCCACCACCAGCAGCCCGACCAGGATCGCGCTGCTGGCGATCAGCATCAGGAAGCCCAGCGCGAACAAAGTCAGCTCGCCCGCCAGTTCCAGCATCGAGCGGCGCGCCAGATATCGCCCATCACGCTCGATCTCGCTGACCGCGGCGTGCAGCGGCGTGTCCACGGCGTCGATCAGGGTCAGCAGCTCAGGCATCACGACGGCCAGCGGGGTGGACTGCGTATCGATCAGCGCGCCCAGCCGATGGGTCGCCGCGATCATGTCGGGCAGTGCAAGCTGCAGCCTGGTCAGCCCGGCATCGTCCGCCGCGGCGTGCAGGCTGCCCAGCCCGGCCAGCCCTTCCAACAGCGCCGGCCAGGCGACACTCAGCTCCGCCGGCTGGTCCTGGCTCCTGGCGCGGGCCAGGCTGCCGAGCATCTGGCGGGTCTGCTGCTTGACCTCGAGCGCGATCATAAGCGCCAGTCCGTGCTGCGCGGCCGCCGCCTGATAGGCCGTGGAGGTAGTTCGCACATGGTCGGCCAGCGCGCCGATCAGCACCAGGCCCGAAATGCCCAGCGCCAGCAGCAGCCGCCGCTGGCTCATCCGGCCGATCATTGCAGCCACCCCGCGGGCACGGATGAGGCGGCGCAGCGTGGCAATCCTCATGCGCCCACGCCCTCTGTTGCCCCTCGCAGGGCCCAGTGGGGCGCGCTCCTTGCACTGCCGGTGCCAGGGAGGGGCTGTGGAGGGAAGGCCCGCGGCCAACTTCCCCGCGGCAGACTTCCCTCCGGCGGACTCCCCTGCGGAAAAGTGCCCTGCGGAAGGCGCTGCATGGCAGGGGCCGGGGCCGGAGCCGGAGTGGTCTGGAGGCGAGCAGCAGCGAACATCGCCATGGCGGTATCTCCGGCACCGGATATTTCCGAGTACCGAACTCTCGCCTGTCTGTCCGAACAATGGGTTAACCCGACATCACCCCAGCGTGATCGGCGTCAGATCCCGCAACCAGCTTGGCGCCGGGACGAAGCCGCCCACCCGCCGATTCAGCGCCCGCAGTTAAGGTCACGCGTCAAAAAACTGGGACCGCGCGTCGTCCATCAACCCCTGGGCTTGGACCCAGCCTGGGAACGCATTCGGCGGGCCGCTCTTGAAAGTCGCGTGGATGCGGGCGATCGGGTCGTCACAGGTAACTGATCGTGCGAACAGCTCCCGTTGCCTGCCACCGGCGGCACCAGCTCCGGCATCGATGCCTCGTTCAGCGCCACCCGGGCCGCGCGCGTCCACTTCGACTTCGGCCGATGACAAGGGACCCGAAGGGCTCCATCTCGGAAGCACGCCCCGAATAGTGACCGTCACCCTTATCATCCTGCTGCTGCTGGTCGGCGTGGCCGCTGCCTGGCTGTACACACCCGACGCCGCCCGCGGCCCGCTGGAAGCACGCTGGGCGCCGCCCCCCTCGCAATTCATGGGAGTGGGCGGCCTGCGGCTGCACCTGCGCGACACCGGCCCGCGCCATGCACCGCCCGTCATCCTGCTGCATGGCTTTGGCAGCTCGCTGCATGCCTGGGAGGATTGGGCGCCGGCGCTGGAAGCGGGGCATCGGATGATCCGCCTCGACCTGCCGGGCTTCGGCCTGACCGGGCCCGAACCGAATGGCGACTACACCGATGCCCGCGCCCATGCCCTGATCGTGGCATTGATGGACCGGCTGGGCCTGGCCCGCGCCGACATCATCGGCAGTTCGATGGGTGGCCGCATCGCCTGGTCCTTCGCCGCCGCACACCCCGGGCGCACCCGCAAGCTGGTGCTGCTGGCGCCTGACGGCTTTGCCAGCCCGGGCCGCCCGTACAACCAAAAGCCGCGGGTGCCGATGCTGCTGCGCATCCTGCCCTACACGCTGCCCGACTTCCTGCTCCGCCCCTCGATCCGCCCGGCCTACGCCCAGCCCGACCGCATCCCGGAAGAAACCTTTGCCCGTTACCGCGCCATGATGCTGGCGCCGGGCGTCCGCCAGGCCATCGTCGGCCGCGCGGGCATGGACATGCTGGTGCCACCCGAACCGCTGCTGGCCCGCATCACCGCGCCCACCCTGCTGCTGTGGGGCAGTGAGGACGCCATGGTGCCGGTCCGCAACGCCCGGGACTACCTGCGCGCCGTACCCGACTCCCGCCTGGTCGTGCTGCCGGGCATCGGCCATGTGCCGATGGAGGAGGCGGCACCGGCGAGCGTGGCGGCGGTGCTGGCGTTCCTGCGGGAGTAGGGTGCCGGCCCGCTACCCCTGGGCGGGGGGCAGCCGCTGTATTCGCGCGTGCCCCCACCCGCCTGTGCCGCCCGGCCCAGGACCGCGAAGGCCTGGCGGGTGGGGCCCCGCGCGGCTCTAACCACCGCGCCGAAGGGCCGCCCATGCCAGGCCAACCCCCGCCGCCAACGACACTACCGCGATGGCGGATGGCAAGCCCCAGCCCGGCAGGGTTTGCAGGGCCAGGCCGCCCAGCGGGGCGCCGATGGCGGCACCCAGCAGGTAGGCGGTGTTGAGGCTGGCCATGCCCATAGCGCGGGCGGGCCCGGCGAAGCGTTGCACGGCACGGACCATGCCCAGGGTGTAGATCGAGCCGGCGGCGCCGCCCCATAGGGCGAGTGCAACCCAGGTGCTCCAATGCGGTGCGAGGATGGGCCAGGCCAGGGCGCCCAGAGCGACCGCAATGGCACAGCCCAGCATGGCGCGGTGGGCGCCCAGGCGGTCGGCGGCCAGGCCCACGGGCAGCTGCGCCAGGACGTTGCCGAAGCCGGTCGCGACCACGATGGCGGCGGCGGCGGCGGCCGACATGCCCAGCGCCAGGCCTTGCACCGGAAAGACGGCGCCGGCGATCGATTCCAGCGCGCCGCACAGCATTGCCGCGCCGGCCGGGGCACGCATCATCAACAGCACCGGGCGCAGGCGGGGGATGCTGAAGCGCATGCGGCGGGGTGTGGCGCCGGGCATCTCGCGCAGCCCCAGCGTGAGCAGGAAACCTGCAACCATCAGGCCGGCGCAGCCGGCGAAGGCTTCCACGCGCACGCCGGTCAGCAGCAGCATGGCCGGACCGCCGCCGATCGCGGCCGAGACGAACGTCTGGTAGATGCCCAAAAAGCGGCCTTCGCGGCCGGGGGTGGCCAGCGCGCCGGCGATGGCGTCCGCGGTCGTCCAGGTCAGGCAGGAGGCTGCGCCGAGCAGTGGCGCAAGCACGAACCATGCCCAAAGCGGCGGATTGCTGGCCAACCCCAGCAGCACCAGCGCCGAGGCCAGCCCGGCCGCCCGGTGCAGCGCCAGCGCGCCGCCAAGCCGGGCCGCGAACCACGGCGTGCAGGGGGCGGAGAGAAGCGCCGCGACCCAGCCGGTGGCGGCATAAAGGCCCACCAGGGCAGGCGAAGCGCCGCGTTCGGTGAGCAGCACCGCGGCCAGCGGCGCGCCCATCCACACCCCGGCGAAGGCCAGAGCCGCGGCGGCGATGAAGATCGGCGCCCTCAGCCGCGGGCGCCGTGAGCGCCGGGGTCGCCAGCGCCGGGAATTCCAGCGCCGGGGGCAACAGAGCCGGGGGCAACCGAGCCGGCGGCAACCGAGCCCGGAGCGCAGTTGCCGCCGCAGACGAGCACACCGACGCGGGCACCGGGCGGCGGCACCCAGGCGCCAGACAGCAGCGCCGCCAGCGCGGTGGCGCCGCCCGGCTCGGCCACCACCTGGCATTCGGCCCACAGCCAGCGCTGGGCGGCGATGATGGCATCGTCCGCGACCAGCACCGATTGGGCGACGTGGGCGGCGGCGATGGGGAACATCAGGTCGCCCACCTGGCGCGCGCCCAGGCTGTCGGCCGCGACGCCGCCGACCTCGACATCGACGGGGCGGCCGGCGGCCAGCGCCGCGTGCAGGGCCGGGCTGCTGGCGGGCTCAACAGCGATGATGGCGGCCGAACCCGCGTACCAGCCCGCCATGCCGCCAATCAGCCCGCCACCGCCCACCGCCCCCAGCACATGGGTCAACTCAGGCGCGTCCTGCTGCCATTCGAGCGCGACGGTGCCCTGACCGGCCAGCACGTCGGGGTGGTCATAGGCGTGCACCTGGATGGCGCCGGTGCTGGCGGCGTGCGCCTGGCTGGCGGCCAGCGCGTCGGCATAGCGGGCGCCGCCCACCACCAGCCGCGCGCCCTCGGCAAGGATGCGGGCCTGCTTGGCCGG
>JACMRO010000372.1 GCA_014376425.1 Rubritepida sp. | reverse complement strand
GGGCGCGACGGCGCCGAAGCTGGTGAAGCCCGGGCGCGGCGTGATGCCCGCCGCCGCCGCCAGCCCATTGGCCAGCATGCACTCGCCCACCGGCGCCGGCGCGCCGTGGCGGCCGACCATGCGCCAGACCGCCACCGCATCGGCCCAGCCCAGGCCGATGCCGCCCATCGCTTCGGGCACCAGCAGCAGCGGCAGGCCCAGCCCCTCCAACGCCTCCCAAAGCGTCTCGGGCCATTCGCCGGCCTCGATGCCCTTCACGCCGGGGTGCGCCGCCAGCAGGCGCTCGACCTGGTCGAGGATGATGGTGCGCATGCTGTCCACGCCGTCGGTGCTCATCGCAGTCCCAACTCCCGCGCAATGATCCCGCGCAGGATTTCGCGGGTGCCGCCGCGCAGCGAGAAGGTGGGCGCCAGCTGCGTCAGGTCCGCCAGCAATGCGCGCAATTCGGCGGGCGTGTCCTCCGGCTCCAGCAAGCCGCGAATCGCCTCGGGCAGTGCCTGTTCGAAGCTGTTGCCGGCATCCTTCACCAGCGCCGCTTCCTGCGCCGGTTCCCCGCCCGCTTCCAGCATGCCGGCCACCGAAAGCGACATGTGGCGCAGCGTCGCCAGCCGCGCGACCAGGCGGCCCACCGCCACCTCCGCCGTGGGCGGCAGCACGTCCATCGCCGCTGTCAACGCCGGCAACGAGGACAGGATGCGGTCGGGCCCGCTACGCTCGAAAGCCAGCTCCGACGTGGCCTGCGCCCAGCCCGCGCCTTCCGCACCCAGCAGCGCCTCGGGCGGCAGCTTCACATCGTCGAAAGTGACTTCGTTGAAGCCCTCCTCGCCCAGCAGGTCGCGGATCGGCCGGATGGTGATGCCGGGCAGGCTGAGATCGACCAGCAGCTGCGACAGGCCGGCGTGGCGGCTGCCACCCTCGGGCGCGGGCGAGGTCCGCACCAGCGCGATCATGTATTCCGAAAGATGCGCGTTGGTGGTCCAGATCTTGCGGCCGTTCAGCACCCAGCCATCCGGCGTGGCTTCGGCCTTGCTGCGCAGCGAGGCCAGGTCGCTGCCGGAATCGGGTTCGCTCAGCCCGATACAGAAGGAAATCTCGCCGCTGGCGATGCGTGGCAGGATGGCGCGCTTCTGCGTCTCGGTCGCCAGCCGCAGGATGAGCGGCCCCGATTGCCGGTCGCCGATCCAGTGCGCGCCCACCGGGGCGCCCACCGCCAGCATCTCCTCCAGCACCACGTTGCGTTCCAGGCCCACTCGCTCATGGCCGCCATACCGGCGTGGCCAGACCATGCCGACCCAGCCACGCGCGCCCACCTCGCGCGAGAAAGCGCGGTCGAAACCCACCCAGGAACGCGCGCGCACCGCCGGGCCCCAGTCGCGGTCCGCCAAGAATTCGCGCACCTCGTCGCGCAGGGCGGCGGCGCCTGCCGGCGGGCTGGGCAATTCGAAGCGCATGGTGTTTCCTCCCGGTCGAGCCAGTGGGGACGATCATCATGGATAAATTCGGGATGGGCCAGCCGGTCCGCCGCAAGGAGGATGTGCGGCTGCTGACCGGCCGCGGCACCTACACCGATGACCTGTCACACCCGGGTGAGGCGCAGCTGGTGGTGCTGCGCAGCCCGCACGCCCATGCGGCCATCCGCGGCATCGACACCACGGCCGCCAAGGCTGCCCCGGGCGTGCTGGCGGTGCTGACCGGGGCCGATGCGACGGCCGATGGCATTGGCCTTTTTCCGATGATGGTCGACGTGCCGGGCAAGGGCGGCACCCGCCCCTACGCCCCGCCGCGCGCCATCCTGCAGACCGAACGCGTACGCTTCGTGGGCGACCCGGTGGCGGTGGTGGTGGCGGAGAGCCGCGCCCAGGCGCAGGACGCCGCCGAGCTGATCGAGATCGACTACGACATCCTGCCCGCCATCACCGACACCGCAGCCGCGGCCGAGCCCGGCGCCACCCAGATCTGGCCCGACGCGCCGCGCAACACCTGCATCGTCTGGCACACCAACCGCGAGGCGGCGGCCGATGCCGGCTTCGCCCGCGCGCACCGGACGGTACGTGTCGAGCTGCTGCAGAACCGCCTGGTCGGCAACCCGATGGAGCCGCGCGTGGCGCTGGGCGAATACGCCGATGGCCACTACACGCTGACCAGCCCGACCCAGGGCGTGGTCCGCGTGCGCGAGGGCCTGGCCGAGCACATCCTCAAGATCGACAAGTCGAAGCTACGGGTGATCTCCCCTGACGTCGGCGGCGGCTTCGGCCTGCGCGGCAAGGTCTTCCCGGAGAGCGCGATGGTGCTCTGGGCCGCGCGGCGCATCGGCCGGCCGGTGAAGTGGATCGCGGGGCGCACCGAGACCTTCCTCTGCGACCCGCATGGCCGCGACCATGTGACCCATGCCGAGATGGCCTTCGATGAACACGGAAAAATCCTGGCCGTGCGCATCCGCACCGTTGCCGCCATGGGCGCCTACCTGCAGGATTTCGGGCCGCGCATCCCCACCTTCGGCGGCGGCCGGATCACCGGTACCGTCTATGACGTGCAGGCGGTGGACACCGAAGTGCGCTGCGTCTTCACCAACACGACGCCGACCGACGCCTATCGCGGCGCCGGGCGGCCGGAAACGGCCTATGTGATCGAGCGGCTGCTCGACGTCGGCGCCGCCGAATTCGGCATGACGCGCGACGCGATCCGGGCACGGAACTACATCCGGCCCGATCAGATCCCGTACACAAACGCGGCCGGCAACGCGATCGACAGCGGCCATTTCGAGGAAACGCAGGGCATGGCCCTCAAGCTGGCCGACTGGGATGGCTTTGCCGCCCGCGCGGCCGATAGTCGCGCCCGCGGAAAACTACGCGGCCGCGGCCTGGGCTATTTCATCGAGGCTTCCGGCGGCCAGCCCACCGAATGGGCGCGGGTACGGATGGAGCCGCAGGGCGGCGTTACCCTGACCGTCGGCACCTTCAGCCACGGCCAGGGCCACGAGACCGCCTTCGCGCAATTGCTGCATGACCGGTTGGGCGTCGATTACGAGTCCGTGCGCCTGGTGCAGGGGGATAGCGACGTCGTGCCTTCGGGTGGCGGCACCGGCGGGTCGCGCTCATCGCAGATGGGCGGCGTCGCCATCGTCCGCGCGGCCGAGATGGTGGTGACGAAGGCAAAGCGCCTGGCCGCGCATTTGCTGGAAGCGGACGCCGCCGACATCGAATTCGAGGTTTCCGCCTCCGGGGGCCGCTTCCGCGTCGCCGGCACCGATCTGTCGACCGACTGGGCCGCCGTGGTCGCCGCGGCGGGCGCGGACGCGCTGGACGAACAGCTGATCTACAAGCGCGACACCGAGTGCAATTTCCCCAATGGCTGCCACGTGGCCGAGGTCGAGATCGACCCCGACACGGGCGTGGTCGAGCTGGCCCGCTACGCCGCGGTGGACGATGTCGGCGTGGTGATCAACCCCATGCTGGTGCATGGCCAGTGCCACGGCGGCATCATGTCCGGCGTCGGCCAGGCGATGCTGGAACATGCGCTGTACGACCCGGAGAACGGCCAGTTCCTGACCGCCACCTTCCAGGATTACTGCATGCCCCGCGCCGCCGACGCGCCGGATTTCGCGCTCGGCCTCAACGTCGTCCCCTGCCCGTCCAACGATCTGGGCGTGAAGGGCGCGGGCGAGGGCGGCAGCTGCGGCGCGCCGCCGGCCATCGTCTCGGCGGTGTGCGACGCGCTGGGGGTGCGGCACATCGACATGCCGGTGACGCCCGAACGCGTCTGGCGCGCCTTGACCCGGGCGTGAGGCCGCGCACAATCGACCGCAATTGAGCGAGGAAACACGGGTGCGATTTCGCGTAGGCTATGTCGGCTGGGTTCCGCACCCCGCCTTCCTCGAAACCGCGGCCCAGGATCCGGCGCTGGAAATCGTCGCGATCCCGATGGGTGATCCCGGCGCGATGATCCAGGCGCTATCCGCCTGCCACGGCTACTACGTCATGGCGGCACGCGATGAGCTGCCCGGGCCGCTGCATGTCCATGCCGAGCTGCTGGCCAGGCTGCCCAACCTGCTGGTCGCCGCGAGTTACGGCGCCGGGTACGACACCTGCGAGCCGCGCGCCTGCACCGCCGCCGGCGTGCTGCTGATGAACCAGGCCGGCGGCAATGCCGAGGGCGTGGCCGAGCACGCGGTGGGCATGATGCTGGCCTGCCTGAAGCGGATGCCCGAAGCCCACGCCGCCATGAGGACCGGCCGTGCGCAGGATCGCAACGCGCTGCTGGGCCGCGACATCCGCGGCATGACGGTAGGGCTGGTCGGCTGCGGCCATGTCGGCCGCCGCACTGCGGAGATCCTCCAAAAGGCCTTCGGTTGCCGCATCATCGCCTTCGACCCCTATGTCGAGCCGGGGGTGCTGACCGCCCTGGGCATCACCCGGGTGCCGCTGGAGCTTCTGCTGGTCGAGGCCGATGTGGTGAGCGTGCATTGCCCGCTGACGGATGAGACGCGGGGCCTGATCGGCGCCGACGCCTTTGCCGCGATGAAGCCCGGCGTGGTCTTCGTGACCACCGCGCGCGGCTCTATCCATGATGAGGCGGCGTTGCTCGATTCGCTGAATTCCGGCCAAGTGGCCAGCGCTGGCCTCGATGTCTGGGCGCAGGAGCCGCCGCCGATGGACCACCCGCTGCTCGCCCACCCCGCCGTCATTGCCAGCCAGCACACGGCCGGCGTCACACAGCAGAGCCGCGCCAACATCACCCGCATCGCGGCCGAAGCCTTTTCGGACATCGCGGCCGGCCGCACCCCGCCGCGGGTGATCAACCCCGATGTGCTGCCGCGCTGGCGGGAACGCTACGAGGCAGCGCTGGGCCGGCCCGTCACCTGACGATACGGATGCGTCGCCGCCCAGTGCCGCGCGATGTCGATGCGCCGGGTGATCCAGACATCGGGGTGGCTGGCGATGTGATCGAGCACCCGCTGCAGGCCGCGCGCCCGCGCCGGATGGCCGATCAGGCGCATGTGCAGGCCGATCGACATCATCTTCGGCCGCCCCGCACGGCCCTCCTCCAGCAGCATGTCGAAGGCGTCGCGGATGTAGGACGACCACTGATCGCCGGTCCCGGCCACGGTCGTGTATTTCCCGTCATTGTTGGTCAGTGAATAGGGCACGACCAGGTGACCCTGGCCCTCGACCGTGACCCAGAACGGCAGTTCCTCGCCGTAATAGTCGCTGTCGTACAGGAAGCCGCCATGCTCATGCACCAGGCGGCGGGTGTTCACCGATGGGCTGTAGCGGCAGTACCAGCCCAGCGGTCGCTGCCCGGTGGTGCGCTCGATGCTGGTGACCGCGCGGGCGATGTGCTCGCGCTCCTCCGCCTCGGTCAGTTCATAGTGTTTCACCCAGCGCCAGCCATGCGAGCAGACGTCGAAGCCCGATGCGCCGATGGCGGCGGCCACTTCAGGGTTGCGCTCCAGGGCCAGGGCGCAGCCGAAGACCGTGGCGGGCAGGCGCCGCTCCTGAAACAGCCGCAGCAGCCGCCAGAAGCCGACGCGGGAGCCGTATTCGAACATCCCCTCCGCCGCCAGGTCGCGCTTCATGCCCATCGCGTTCTGCGGGCCGGATTCGGTGTGGCCCGACTCCGTGAAGCCCTCGCCATCCTGCACCGAAGGCTCCGAACCCTCCTCGTAATTGAAGACGAAGTTGACCGCGAGCCTGGCGTCGTTCGGCCATTGCGGGTCGGGCGGGTTCTGGCCGTAGCCGATGAAGTCGCGGGTCACTTCGTAGGGCATCAGGCCTCCAGGCTGTCGAAGAACCGGCCGATCTCCGCGGCGGCGCGGTCGGGATCCTCACGGTGGGGGAAATGCCCGACGTCGCCGAAGATGGCGAGGTCGAGATGGGAGAAGGTTTCGCCCAGCCGGTCGGTCCAGCCAGGGGGAAACAGCGGGTCGTGCTCGGCCCAGCGCACGCAGGTCGGCACATCGATGGTCGGCAGCGCGGGCGCCCCGCCCTGCATCATGGCCACCCGCCCGGCATGGGCGGCGCGATACCAGGCAAAGCCGCCCGCGAGATTGCCCGGCGCCATGAAGTTGGCGACGAATTCGTCCATCACCGGGTCGAAGGCGTCCTTGCGGTGGCTCCAGTGCCGGATGATGTGGCTGAAATAGGCGCGCGTCGCGGCTTCGTTCCCGGCCATCATCGCCACCGCCACGGGGAGTTGGTTGAAGGACTGGTACCAGATCTCGGTCAACCGGTCGGGCGCACCCATCCGCGCGCCGATGCCGGGATACACGAAGTCGAACAGGAACAGCCCCCGGCAGCGGCCCGGCGCGGCGCGCGCCAGAGACTGGATGACGGCGCCGCCGACGTCATGGCCGACGATCCCGGCGCGCGGCACGCCCAGCGCTTCGAGCAGCGCCAGCATGTCCTGCGCGTGGTCCTCGGCACCCCAGTCGCCATCGGGCTTGTCGCTCTGCCCAAAACCACGCAGATCAGGGGCGATCAGCATGAACCGGTCGGCCAGGCGCTGCATCACCGGCTCCCAGCTCAGCCAGAATTCCGGCCAGCCGTGCAGCAGCAGCAATGGCGGCCCAGCGCCTACCGATGCGACGTGGAAGCGGGCGCCGCGTGCCTCGACGTAACGATGCTCGATCATGGCACGGTCTCCCAGGCCCAGGGCCGCGCCGCGCGGTCGCGCAAGCGCCAGGCGGAAATCGCATCGGCATGCCGCAGCGTCAGGGTGATGTCATCGAGCCCTTGCAGCATGGCATCGCGCTTGCGGGCATCGACGTCGAACGGAATCTCAGCGCCGGTCGGGGTCACGACCAGGCTCCGCTCCAGGTCCACCGTGGTTCGCGCATTGCCGGGGCTCGCCTCGGTTTCCTCGGCGATCTGGAGGATGATTTCGGCCGGCAGCCGCACCGGTAGCAACCCGTTCTGGAAGCAGTTGGCGAAGAAGATGTCCCCGAAGCTGGGCGCGATGACGCAGCGCACACCCATGCCCATCAGCGCCCACACCGCGCCTTCGCGTGAGGAACCGCAGCCGAAATTCTCGCCCGCCAGCAGCAGCGCGCTGCCCTTGTATGCGGGGCGGTTGAGCGGGAACTCCGGATCGTCGGCACCGCCCTCCAGGTATCGCTGCCGCTCGAAGGCGTAGGGCCCCAGCCCCTCACGCCCGGTGCCGACCAGGCGCTGGATCGGGATGATGACATCGGTGTCGATATTGGCCCGCAGCAGGGGGGCGGCGATGGCGGTGATGCGGGTGAAGGGCTGCATCAGGCGAAGTCCCGCACGTCGACCAGCGCGCCCTTCAGGGCCGCGGCCGCCGCCATCGCCGGGCTGGCCAGGTGGGTGCGCGCCCCGGTGCCCTGCCGGCCGACGAAGTTACGGTTCGAGGTGGAGACGCAGCGCGCGCCGGCCGGCACCGCCTCGCCATTCGCGGCGACGCAGAGCGCGCAGCCGGGCTCGCGCCATTCGAAGCCCGCGGCGCGGGAGCGGGCGTCCAGCCCTTCGGCTTCGGCCGCCTGCTTCACCATCTCGCTACCCGGCACCACCCAGGCGGTGACGTGCGGCGCCACATGGCGGTCGCCCAGCACGGCGGCGGCG
>JACMRO010000371.1 GCA_014376425.1 Rubritepida sp. | reverse complement strand
TTGCGACACCAGCGACAGCGCGACATCGGCGATCAGCCCGCCGGCGGCCGGCGCGGCGCGCATGCCCTGGCGGCGCAGCAGCCGGTAGCAGACCAGCTCGCCACCAATCCTGCCGACCGGCAGCAGGGCATTCACCGCCTCCCGCACCCATATCTGGAAGACCATGCCGTGCAGGGCAGGCCGGCTGTGGCGCGGCATCAGCATGGCCCAGGCCTGGGCGTTCAGCACCATGGCGGGGATGTGCGACAGCGCGGTGAGCACCAGGCCGGATAGACCAGCGCTGGCGAGCAGCCCGCCGCCCGCCTGCAGGTCCTGCTGCCACACCACCCAGCAGGCGAGGCCGAAGCCGGCGAGCGCGAAGGCCAGGCCGATGCGGTTCATTGCCTCGACAAGGGGGCTTGGCCGCCCGGCGGCCGCAGCATGGCGGCGTACCCGCCACGGGGGATGGCAGCCACGGCGGCGGCAATACGCGGGTCGGTCAACGCCGCAAGCTCGTCGCGATAGCGGTATCCCGGTGCGCCGCCGGGCACGTCGTCGCGGGTCGCGGGGTGGAAGTAGAGTTCGGTGACGCCGGGGGCCAAACGCTTCAGCGCCTGCAGCACCCGATCGGCGGTGAAGGCGCCGGACCAGCGCAGGCCCACGACCTGGTCGGGCGCGGGCAGGCCACGTGCGCGCAGGCCTCGGCACCATAAGTTCTGGATGGCGGGGCCACCAATCTCGAACGGGATGCGCATGGTGGGGAAGCCGGGTGCGCGGGCTATCGCCGCGAAGATGACGGGATGGAGGTGGTAGTGCTTGTGGGCGTTGATGTGGTCCGGCGTCAGCCCGGTCTGGGCGAAGCGGGCGATCTGGGCGTCGATCTCGGCGCGCAGCTCGGCGCGTGCGGCGCGCGATACCGCCAGCGTCAGCCCCATCCCCGCCATATCGTCGCGGAAGCGGCCATTGGCTTGGGTAAGGGCGGGGATTTGGGCCGCGGGCAGCACAGGGATGCCGTCGGTGAGGACCAGGTGCAGGCCCACGGCCAGGCTGGGCAGGCGCCGCGCGATGGCGACAGCTTCCTCATGCCCGGGGCCGCCCACCATCAGCGAGGCGGCGGTAAGCACTCCCTCGACATGCGCGCCCTCGACCGCCTCGTTGACGCTTGGGTGCAGACCGAAATCGTCTGCGTTGAAGATCAGGCGCACTTCCAGGTCATGGCCGGGCTTGATCCGGCCGCCTTGCGCCGCCGTCAGACCGGGCCCGGGAATGACGGGTGGCTCAGGCCGCGCGCCGCTCCCGCAGGAAGCGGAAGAACTCCACCCCCTCGCGCAGCCTGCGCACCAGCATCTGGCGGTCGCGCACCATCTCGTTGCAGATCGACGCGATCTTTGGTGCCCGGAAATAGAACTTCCGGTAGAATTGCTCCACCGAGGTGAAGATCTCGGTATGCGCCAGATGCGGATAGGATAGTGGCGCAATCTGTACGCCGTGCGCGTCCACGTATTCGGTATTCGCCGTGTCCAGCCAACCTTCCCGCGCCGCCTGGTCCCAAAGGAAGGTGCCGGGGTAGGGCGCGGCCAGCGACACCTGGATGGTGTGCGGGTTGGTCTCGATGGCGAACTTGATCGTCTCCTGGATCGTCTCGGTCGTCTCGCCGGGCAGCCCCAGGATGAAAGTACCGTGGATCTTGATCCCAAGCGCGTGGCAGTCCTTGGTAAACTGCTTGGCGACGTCGATCCGCATGCCCTTCTTGATGTTGACGAGAATCTGCTGGTTGCCTGTCTCGTAGCCGACCAGCAACAGCCGCAGCCCGTTCGCCGCCATCACCTTCAGCGACGCGTAGGGCACGTTGGCCTTGGCGTTGCAGTTCCACGTCACGCCCAGCTTGCCCAGCTCCTTCGCGATCGCCTCCGCCCGGGGCAGGTCGTCCGTGAAGGTGTCGTCGTCGAAGAACAGCTCCTTCATCTCGGGGAAGGCCTGGAGGATGTATTTCACCTCCTCAATGACGTGGCCGACCGAGCGGGTGCGGTAGCGATGCCCGCCCACCGTCTGCGGCCACAGGCAGAAGGTGCAGCGGCTTTTGCAGCCGCGGCCGGTGTAGAAGCTGACATAAGGGTGCTTCAGGTAGCCGATGAAGTACTTTTTCCAGTCCAGATCGCGCTTGTAGACCTCGGACACGAACGGCAGTTCGTCCATGTTTTCGAGCATCGCGCGGTCGGTATTGTGCACGATCACGCCCGAGTTGTTGCGCCAGCTCAGGCCGGAGATGGCGCCCATGTCCATTCCCGACGCCACGTCCCTGACCGTGAAGTCGAACTCGTTGCGCGCCACCCAGTCCACCACCGGCGCGTCGCGCAGGGATTCTTCGCTCTGCACGGCCACCTTGGCGCCGATCAAACCAACCTTGAGGTTCGGGTTCACCGCCTTCAGCGCCTCGGCCACCTTGATGTCGGACGCGAAGGAGGGGGTGGAGGTGTGCAGGACGACCTGGTCGAAATCCTTGGCCATGGGCGCCACATCGGCCAGCGATTGGTTGTGTGGCGGCGCATCGACCAGCTTGGAGCCGGGGATCAACGCCGCGGGCTGCGCCAGCCAGGTCGGGAACCAGTAGCTGCGGATCTCCCGCTTGGCCTGGTAGCGCGAGCCGGCGCCGCCGTCGAAGCCGTCGAAGGTGGGGGCTTGGAGAAAAAGGGTGCGCATCATGCGGCCAGCGACCTTTGAAAAAGAGGCGTCATCAAGCACGCCGCATAGACCCATCGCGGGCGATTTGGAAGCGCTCCGCGCCCCAGCGCACCCGGCCGGGCCACAGTCCGGCCAGCCAGACGGCGAAGGACAGCGTATCGCGCGCCAGGACGAGGGACGGGCGGGGCGCCAGGCCCAGCGCGCGGTCCACCCAGGCGCAGGCCGCGAATCGGGCGGCGAGCGCCAATCCCGCTACCGCCAGCGTGGCCGGGCCGGGCGCCGCCAGCAGTGCCAGCGCCGCCCAGGGCAGCGGATGGGTCAGCGCCAGGCCGGCATAACCCGCCGGGTTGAGCATCCGCACCGTCCGCGCCCACCGCAGCTCATGCGCCCACAGCCCGGCCGGGCCGCGTTCGGCCATGACGTGCCCCGGCAGGCTGGGCGCGACCACCACGCGCAACCCCAGCGCACGCACCGCCGCGCCCATCGCATGGTCATCGGCCAGCAGGTCCAGCATGGCCTCGAAGCCGCCAATCCGCGTCAAAGTCGCCGCCCGCAGCGCGATGGTCGCGCCATAACACCCGCGCGCCTGGCCCAGCGCCTCGCCCAGCGCGGCATTGGGCAGGAAGTGCCAGTCCACCGACAACGCGGTGAGGCGTGACCAGAAACCCTCATCCGCCGCCACGCCACGATACAGGCAGGTGACGAGGCCCACGGCAGGGTCGGCCAACGGCGCCGTCACCGCCGCCAGCCAGGCCGGGTCCACCGCCATGTCGGCATCGGCCAGCACCAGCAACTCCGCATCGGTCGCCGCCGCCAGATGCACCAGCTGCGACACCTTGCGGTTGGCCCCCAGCAGCGCGCCGCCCACCAGCAGCCGGGCCGGCGGGCAGAAGGCCTGCGCCACCGCGCGGGCAGGGTCGGCAGGGTCGGCCACCGCCAGCAGCACCTCGAAGTCGGTGTGTTCCTGCGCGATGGTGGCGGCCAGATTTCGCGCGAGCCCCGGTGTGGCGCCGTGCAGCGGCTTCAGGATGGCGGTGCGGCGTGCGGGCGCTGCGGCAGGCAGGGCGCGGGCCAGCCGCGCAGCCGCCCCGGCGGCCAGGAGCACCTGCACCGCCGCCACCGTCGCCAGCCCCACGAACAGCCACGTCAGGATTGCCATATGCCAGACATGGCACGCGGCCACGCGATTGCGTAGCATGCAGCGATGCGCTGGCCCCTGACCCTGCTTCTGCTGACCCTGGCCGGATGCGGCGACACGTTGGTGCTGCGCGGCGGCGTGGAAGTACCCAGCTCCGCAGCGCAATATGCCGGCAACACCGACCCGGGCGACCCGCTGGAGCGCTTGAACCGCCGCATGCTGGACGTGAACACGGTGGCCGACGAAAGCGTCTTCCGGCCGGTGGCCGAAACCTATGTCGCCGTGGTGCCGGCATTCGGCCGGCTGCGCATTCGCCAGTTCCTGGAGAATCTGGGCGAGCCGGTGGTCTTCGCCAACAACGTGCTGCAGCTGCGCCTGGGCGACGCGGCAATCACAGCCGGCCGCTTCGTGGTGAACTCCACCCTGGGCGGGGCCGGCCTGTTCGATGTCGCGACGGCGCAGGGCCTGCCACGGCAGACCGGCGACTTCGGCCAGACTCTGGCGCGTTACGGCATCGGCGAGGGGCCGTTCCTGATGCTGCCGGTGCTGGGCCCATCCAATGTACGCGACGTGGTGGGTGATGTGGTGGACGGCTTCGGCAACCCGCTGCTGCTGGCGCTGGGGCCGGCTTTCTCCAGCTATACGCTGGGTGTGCTGAACGCGACGCGGGGTGTGCTGGGGGGTGTGGATCTGCGCGCCGAGAACCTCGACACGCTCGATGCGCTGCGGGCCGACAGCATCGATTTCTACGCCCGGTTGCGGAGCGTGGCGCGGCAGCGCCGCGCCTTCGGCGCCATGGCGGCGGTGGGGCGGACGGTGCCCGACCCGCTGGACGACCCAGGCACGGCATCCACGGTGCCCGCGGCCGGCGGGGCGGGCGTGCCACTGGTGCTGGACGACCCCGGTACCGGCAGCGCGCCGGTGAGGGCGGCCACCCCCGGTACTGCACCCAATACCGCCCCCCGGGCCGCACCGGTGGCACGCCGCCCGCAGGTGCCGCCGGAATGGGCGCGCGACGCGCTGAACCGGGCAGCGTTGCAGGCGCCCGTGGCTAGCGAGGAACTGCCGCGTGTCGCACCAGCCGATCCGGGCTGGGCGGCAGGCACCCTCGGGGCGGCCAGGCTGCGCTGACCCTGGCGGCCGACTCGCCGGGGCTGGCGCCTCAGCCCAGCTTCTCACACAGCACGAAGTGGGCGTGGTCTTCCCAGCAAAACTCCTCGCGCACCGCGAAGCCCGCCGCCCGCAGCAGCCCCAGGAAGCCGGCACGGGTGAACAGGAACCAGTAGGGCCAGGGGCTGGGGCCGTCCGGCAGGAAATAGGGCATCGGCGCCGCATCGTCCCCTGCCCGCGGCGCCATCATGTCCAGGTCCCAGCCGAATTTCGTCCGGTAGTGCAGCCGCAGCACGGCGCGCTCCGCTTCGCCGATGCCAGGCAGAAAAAGCGCCGCGCTGCCTTCGCAACGCAACGTGCCCTCGGCGTTGCTGATCACGTCGGGAATGGTGATG
>JACMRO010000370.1 GCA_014376425.1 Rubritepida sp. | reverse complement strand
AGACAAAGCCGATGACGGCGGCAAAGATCATGGTGCCCAGCTCGGTCGGTGGCGTCAGCCAGAAAACGCCGGTGGCCACCGTGCGAAGAAGGTAGATGCCGCCCAGTGCCAGCTCGGGCTGGATGCGCCCGCTCATCCAGCCACACAGCCAGGAGCCGGGGATGTTAAACAGCCCGATCAGCATGAGCGCCGTAGCCCCCAGCGCCGGCGACAGCCCGCACAACGCCAGGTGGGAGGGCAGATGCGTCGTCAGGAAGGCGAGCTGGAAACCGCAGGCGAAGAAACCGCCGGTCAGCAGGGCGAAATCGCGGTCGGCCAGTGCGGTGCGGGCCAGCGCCGGTAGCCCGCCCAGCCCGGCCCGCGCTACCACGCTCGGCGCCGGCTTCCACTCGATGCTGCGCGACAGCGGAATGATGGCGAGCGACGCGACGGCGACCGCCCCCAGCGCCATCGTCGCGCCCCAGGTGCCGGCGATGGAATATACCACCGGCACCATGAAGGCCTGGCCCAGCGAGCCGCCGGCGCTGGCGATGCCCAGCATCTCACCCCGCTTTTCGGGCGGTGCCAGGCGCCGGATGGCGGCCAGCGCCATGCCGGTGCCGGCGCATGCCACCCCCAGCCCCGAAAAGATGCCGATGCCCAGCAGCATCGTGGCATTATGCGGCCACAACGCCGGAATGCCGCAGCCCAGCAGATAGAACACACCGCCAAAGGCCATGATGCGCCCGGTGCCATGCTTGTCGGCCAGCGAGCCGGCGATCGGCTGAGCCAACCCCCACATCAGGTTGTGCAGCGCGACGGCCAGGCCGAAGGCCCAGGGGTCGACCCCGGCCTCCTGTTGCAACGGCAGGGGCAGTAGCCCGTAGGTTTGCCGGATGCCCATGGCAAGCGAGGAGGTGGCGGCCGCGGCGATCAGCGCGACAACAAGGATGCGGCGCTTTTGAACGTCCATGTCTGGCAGACTGCCAGCCGTTGCAACCCCCCCGCAACCAGCCATTGCGCGACACCCGGCATGCGTGTGGCGCGGGGATGGCGCACCGTCTGGTGCGGCCCCACCGCACACCGTATAGCCGGATTGCCCACCGCCACCGCCGCATCGTCCCAGGGCCACGGACCGCCATTCATGCTGCACGTCGCCGACCACCCGCTGCTGCGCCACAAGCTGACCGCGCTGCGCCGGCGGGAGACCGACAGCGCGCATTTCCGCCGCCTGCTGAGCGAGCTCGGCGCCATACTGACCCTGGCGGCGCTGCACGACCTGGCCGAGACGACAACCACGATCGAGACGCCGATGCAGCCGATGGACGCGCCCATACTGGCCGCACCCGAACCCTGCCTGGTTGCCATACTGCGCGCGGGGCTGGGGCTGCTGGAGGGGGCGCGGCTTGTGTTGCCCGACGCGCCGGTCGGCCATGTCGGACTGGTGCGCGACGAAGCCACGCTGGCCGCCAGCCGCTACATGCTGCGCTTGCCGCCCGAGTTGGCCAGGCGCGGCGCTCTGCTGCTCGACCCGATGCTGGCCACCGGCGGCAGCGCGATCGATGCCGTGGCTGCGTTGAAGGAGGCCGGCGCGCGCGACATCCGCTTTGCCTGCGTGGTCGCGGCCCCCGAGGGCGTGGCCCGCTTCATCGCGGCCCACCCCGACGTGCCGCTGCACGCCGCCGCCCTGGACGCGCGGCTCGACCCCCGCGGCTACATCCTGCCCGGGCTGGGCGATGCGGGCGACCGCTGCTTCGGCACCGAGGCGTAGTGCCGGTTTCGATCACCGCGCGGCCAGGGCAGCGAGCCGCCAAGGCCCACGACCGGGCATCGCAAGCCGCCGCCCGGCACATTCGCACCGCCGCCCGCTAACCCACCCGCCCCGCCGCCCCTGGCGCGATCCACGCCAGGTCGCCCCGGCAGAACACCGCCAGTAGCCGCGGCTCGTCCGGCGCGCCCTCGATCACCAGCGCATCGCCGCGCGCCCCTGGGCCCAACCGGCCGCGATCTTCCAGCCCCAGGGCCTGGGCCGGGTTGGCTGAAACCAGTGCCCATGCCGCCGCCGGCCCCATCACGCCGCGCCGCATCAACACGAAAGGCGCTTCGAACAGCGCCGGCCAGTGGTAGTCGCTGGCCAGGATGGTGACGAGGCCGCGCTCGGCCAGCGGTGCGGCCGCCGCCCAGCCCAGATGGCTGCCGCCGCGCACGACGTTGGGCGCGCCCATCACCACGGGCTCGCCGGCAGCGCGGGCGTCGGCGGCAATGGTCTCGTTCAGCGGGAATTCGCAGATGTGGACGCCCAGGGCGCGGAAGCCTGCCCGGTCATCCAGCGTCGCATCATCGTGGCTGAGCATGGGGATGGCAGCGGCCTGCGCGGCCCGGGCCAGGCGGGCACGCGCGGCGCCGATGGCCGGGCGATGGGCCAGCGCCGCGTCGATCAGCTGGCGGAACGCCGCCTCGCTGACGCCACCGCGGGAGGCGTATTTCGCCAGCTGCGCCGGATCCTGCAGCTTCCTCGCGATGCCCGGCGTGTGGTCGTTGAAACCCAGCAGGTGGACCTGCCCGGCAGCGATAGCAGCCAGCGCATCGTCCAGCGCGTCCAGGTTGTCGGCCTCGAAACGCAGGTGGACGCGCATGTCGGGCCATGCCGGCCGCGGTGCGCCCAGCAGGGCGTGGAACATCGCGCACGAGCGCAGCCCCGGCTCCCAGGACAGAGTGATACCCAGATAAGCCGTGGTGATGCCCGCCGCCAGCAACTGGGTGGCCGTGTCGCGCCACGCGAAACCGGGCGCGAAATCGACGCCGGGGCGGGGCTGGATGGCGCGCTCATGCGCGTCGCCATGAATGTCCACGATGCCCGGCATCACCCAGCAGCCAGCAGCGTCGAACCGCCTGCCCTCGCCCACATCGCCCGGCGTCTCACCCAGCAGAAGTCCGTTCTCGATGCGCCAGCTCATGCGCCTTCCACCACCAGCTGGGTGCGGCCCGCGGCGTAGCGCGAGAAGGTGGCGTCCACCGGCACACCCTCGGGGTCGACGTTCACAGCCTCGGTCAGCAGCACCGGGCGGGTGCGGGGCTGGCTCAGCAGATGCGCCTCCTCAGGCGTCGGCATGCGGGCGGTGATACGGGTCACCTGGCGGCGGTAATCGGGTACGCCGCTGGCCGCCAGCGCCGCGGTGATGGAGGGGTTCTCGGCCAGCATACCGGCCAGCCTGGCGAAGCGATGCGCCGGGAAGTGATGGGTCCCCAGCGTGATGGCGCGGCCATTGGCCAGGCCCAGCCGGTCCACCACGACGACGGCGCGGCCGCGGCGCAGCTTCAACAATTCGGCCACCCGGCCCTCGGCCTGAATTTCGGCGATGCGCAGGATGCGCCCGCTGGGCTCGCGCGACTGGGCGCGGATGATCTCGGAGAAGCGGGTGCGGCTGCCCAGCGGGTATTCCACCACATCCTCGGCCACGAAGGAGCCTCGGCCCTGTTCAACGCGTACGAGGCCGCGGCTGGCCAGCTCCTCCATGGCGCGGCGGATGGTGTGGCGGTTGACGCCGAAGCCCTGCGCCAGCTCGGCCTCGGTGGGCAGCCGGGCGCCGGCGGGCAGGCCGCCCCCGGTGATCGAGCCTTCCAGCCGGGTCACGATCTGCCGCCACAGCGACACCCCGTCGCCGCGCGGCAAGGGCGTGAGCGTCATCAGATCTTCAAGCAAGGAACCGCCCTTTCGGTGACATCATCCGGTTGACGGTATTCGGGCAGTCATGGTGTTGTCTAGATGTTCATATGACCGACACCCACACCCCACATCGTCGCCGCTGGATGAGCATCCTGGCCCGCGCCAGCGCCGCCGAGCTCCGCGCACACCTGGCCGATGGGCCGGGCCTTCCGGCCCATGCGCCGCTGCGCGGGCCCGAAATCGGCCTGGTCATGCTGCGCGGCCGCATGGGCGGCGACGGCGCGCCTTTCAACCTGACGGAGACCACCGTCACGCGTTGCACGGTGGAAATGGCGGGCCGCATGGGCCACGCCACCGTCCTGGGCCGCGACCAGGGCCAGGCCGAGCTGGCGGCGGTACTGGACGCCGCGCTGCAGGACCCGCCCCTGGGCCTGTTTACCCAGGTGGTAGAGCCGCTCGCCGCCGCCCAGGCCCAGGCCCGCGCCCTTACCGCACGCCGGGCCGAGGCGACGCGGGTGCAATTCTTTACCCTGGCGGCGATGCGATGACCCCAGGCTTTGCCAACCCCGTCCTTGGCGCGCAATCCAGCTTCCGCGCGGTACTGTACACCCTGTCGCACCCCGGCAGCATCCGGGAGCTTAAGGATGCGCCGCACGCCCCCGCGCCCCTCAACCCCGCCGCCGCCGCGCTGGCGCTTGCGCTGTGCGATGCCGATACGTCCTTGTGGCAGGATGGCGGGTCCGCCATTGCGGAATGGCTGCGCTTTCACACCGGCGCACCCCCGGCGCCCTTGCACGAAGCGCGTTTCCTGATCGCCACAGGCGCCGCGCCGCCATTGGCCAGCCTGGCCCTGGGCAGCGATGAGGCGCCGCAGGATGGTGCGACGCTCTTTCTGCAGGTCGCGGCGCTGGAAGCCGCGCCGGGCTGGCGCCTCACCGGCCCGGGGATCGAGATCGCCACCGACCTGCGGGTCACCGGTCTCGCGCCTGGTTTTGCAGCGCAGCGTGCGGCGCTGGCGTCGCTGTTCCCGCGCGGCATCGACATCGTGCTCTGCGCCGGCAGCATGATCGCGGCCCTACCCCGCACCACCCGCATCGAGGTGACCTGATGT
>JACMRO010000369.1 GCA_014376425.1 Rubritepida sp. | reverse complement strand
CCGGAGGCGCGGACTTCTCAGTTCAGACGGGCGTCCCACACCCGACCAAAGGTCATGAGGCCTGCCGAACATCTTTTGTCACCCTACCCAACGGAATGGTCGTGAAGGCTCGGGCATGGCCTTTCCCATGGAAATTCGCTGAGGCGTCTTCTGACCACCGCGACCCGCTGCATCGCGTTTCCCTTCAACCAAACCCTGGGCCTGGAGCCGCAGTGATCCAACGCCTTCGCCACGCCGCGCTCGAACCTCTGGCGCTGATCCCGACTTGCGAAGCTGCCAGCGGCTCAGCCCTTAAACGTGAAAGCTCTCGCCGCAGCCGCAGCGCCCCTTCTCGTTGGGGTTGACGAAGGTGAAGCCCGCACTCATCGCCTTTACCGCGTAGTCCATCTCGGTGCCGATCAGGAACAACGTGGCCTTCCGGTCCACCAGGATGGTAATACCGCGGTCGGTCACCCGCTCGTCGCTCGGCCCGGCCTGGTCCACGAAGGTCAGGTCATAGGCCATGCCGGAGCAGCCCTTCGTCTTGACGCCGATGTGCAGCAGCTTTCCAGCCTCGGCACGCGCGTACAACGCAGTCAACCGCTCCGCCGCGGCTTCGGACAGGGTCATCAGCGGCGGCAGAGCGCGGGGGCGTGGCTTGTCGGTGGTGGTGGACATGGCTTGCGTCCTCCTCAGAACATGTTCAGGGCGAGGCGGCTATCCTCGCTCATCCGGCTGGGATCCCAGGGCGGGTCCCAGACGATCTCGACCTTCACGTCAGTCGCGCCGGGAACGGCGCGCACCGCCTCCTCCGCCATCGCCGGCAGCTCCTGCGCGGACGGGCAGTTCGGCGTGGTCAGCGTCATCTCGACCTTGACCGAGCCGTCATCCCCCAGCTCGATCGCATATACCAGGCCGAGCTCATAGATATCGACCGGAATCTCCGGGTCGAAGACGGTCTTCAACGCAGCGATGACGGCATCTTCGGTGATGCCCTCTTCGCGCTTCACGGGATGCTGCTCGCCATCCGGGGTCCAGCTGGAAACCTCACTCACTGCGCGCCTCCTGGCCGCTGTCATCCAGCGCGTTGTTCAGCGTGTGCCAGGCCAGCGTGGCGCACTTCACCCGGCTAGGGAATTCATGCACGCCGGAGAGCGGGGAAAGCCGCTCCATATCCTCCGCCAGCACCGCTTCGCAGGCAGGGCATCGGCCGGTCATCGCCAGCTGGCGAAAAGCCTCGCCCAGCTGCCGGGCCTGGGTGGGCGATTTGCCGCGCACCGTCTCGGTCATCAGCGAAGCACTGGCCATGGAAATGGCGCAGCCCCTGCCCTGAAAGGCGGCGTCGGCAATGGCGCCGTCATCCCCGAAAGCCAGCCACAGATCCATCTTATCGCCGCACAGCGGATTGTCGCCGCGGGCATGGTGGGTGGCATTCTCCAGCCGGCGAAAATTCCGGGGCCGGCGGCCATGGTCCAGGATCACCTCCTGGTAGAGGTCGCGAAGGTCGTCAAACACCGTCGCACCTCCGCGTGGCTGGAGGGCAAGAGGTGCGTCGGCGAGCGCCGGATGACTTCAAGATCCTGCCGGCGCTGTTCAAGCGAAAAACCTCCGTGCCGAAGTCAGCGCCTCGGCCAGGAAATCGATTTCCCCCGCGGTGGTGTAGAGGCCGAACGACGCCCGGCAGGTGCCGTTCTCCGCGCCCAGCCGCTCATGCAGCGGCTCAGCGCAATGCCGCCCGGCGCGGACGGCGATGCCGGCGCGGTCGAGCAGCGTCGAAAGGTCGTGCGAATGGGCGTTATCGAGTGCGAATGCGAAAACGCCGCCGCGATCCTGTGCCGCACCCAGGATGCGCAGGCCCTCGATGCCAGGAAGCACGGCCATGGCGTGGTCCACCAGCGCGCGCTCATGCGCCTCGATCGCCGGCATGCCGATGGCTTCCACATAGCGGATCGCCTCGTGCAGGCCGATGGCCTCGATGATCGGCGGCGTGCCGGCCTCGAATTTGGCAGGCGGCTCGGCCCACACCGAATGATGCAGGCCGACCGAGGCGATCATGTCGCCCCCACCCATGAAGGGCGGCATGGCGCGCTGCAAAGCGGCCTTGGCGTACAGCACCCCGATTCCTGTCGGGCCGTATAGTTTATGGCCGGTGAAAGCGTAGAAATCGGCATCTATCGCCTGCACATCCACCCGCCGGTGCACCGCCGCCTGGCTGCCATCGAACAGCACCTTCGCGCCGGCTTCATGGGCCATGCGCGCGATCTGGGCGGCAGGCGTGACCGTGCCCAGCACATTGGACATGTGGGTGACGGCGACCAGCCCGACCCGGCCATCAGCCAGCAACTCCGCCAGGTGATCGAGGTCCAGCTCGCCGGCATCGGTGATGCGGCAGATGCGCAACTCGGTGCCGTGGCCGTCGCGCAGCATCTGCCAGGGAACCAGGTTGGCGTGATGCTCCATCTCCGAAGCCACCACCGCCTGGCCAGGCTTGAGCACGCCACGGCCGAAGCTGTGCGCCACAAGGTTCATCGCCATCGTCGAATTGGCGGTAATGATGATGTCGGCCTCGGAGGGCGCGTTGATGAATCGTGCCACGGCAGCCCGGGCCGCCTCGTAATCTGCCGTCGCCTGCTCGCTGAGATGGTAGGCGCCGCGATGGACGTTGGCATAAGCGCTCTCCATGCAGCGCACCATGGCCTGGATGACCTGGCGCGGCTTCTGCGCCGACGCGCCGCTGTCAAGAAAGACGAGCTTCCTGCCGCGATGTTCGCTGGCCAGGATCGGGAAGTCGGCGCGGATCGCATCGACGTCGAAGGGGGTGCGGGTCATGCCATCCATCGTCAGGCCCTCCCGGCCAATGGGGCGGTGCTGCGCTCCCCAACCCACCAGCCCGCGACTGCCTCGCTGAGCGCAGTGCGGCAGGCATCATCGCCCACCCCGTCCACGGCTTCCGTGAGAAAAGCCTCGACCAGCATCGAGCGCGCCTGCTCCTGCGGAATGCCGCGGCTGCGCAGATAGAAGAGCTGCGCCGCATCCAGCGCGCCAACGGTGGCGCCGTGGCTGCACTTCACGTCGTCAGCATAGATCTCCAGTTGCGGCTTGCTGTCCATCTCGGATGTCTCCGAGAGCAGGAGCGCCTGGTTCATCTGATACCCATCCGTCCGCTGCGCCGCCCTGCTGACCAGGATCTTGCCCTGGAACACCCCTCGCGAGCGGCCCGCCAGCACCGTCTTGTAGGTCTGGCGTGAGCCGCAGTCGGGGGCGGCGTGGTGCAGGTCGGTGGTGGTGTCGGCATGCTGGCCGTCGCCCACCAGCTGCGCGCCGTTCATGTGGCACATGGCGTGCGGTCCATCGAGCGAGGCGTGGATCTCGTTGCGCGCCAGCCGGCCACCGGCGTTCAGCGTGAAGTTGTCATAGGTCGCGCGGGCGGCAATGGCAGTGTGCACCGACGACAGGTGGAACGCCGCCCTGCCCTCACGCTGGATGCGCACATGCGCCATCTCCGCCCCCTCGCCCAGGGAAATCTCGAAGACCGGATTGTGCAGGTAGCCCAGCCCAGCCACCCCGTCGCTGGTGTCGAGCAGGGTGAGCCGCGCGCCCTGCCCCAGCCGCAGCACATGGCGCGGATGAAAGGCGATGGGCCCCATGGCGCCGGTGACGACCGAAACCAGTTCAATCAATCCCGCATCCTCGCCCGCCGGCACATCGAGGAAAAGCCCATCCTCGAACAGCGCCGCATTCATCGCGGCCAAGGGCTGGGTGGCATGGGCGAGCGAGCCCAGCAGGCCGGCGGCATCGGAAAGCGGCCGTGGCGGCAGGTTGGACAGGTCGCCCCGCAGAACGCCATCGACGAAGACGAGCCGGGCATGGCCACGCATCGCCGGCAGGGCAGGCAACGCGAGGGCCTGGCCCTCGGCGCCGAACGCAGCCTGTGTGACGGGCGCCAGGTCGGTGTATTTGAAGGCTTCTGCACGGCGGGTGGGCAGGCCGTAGGTGGCCAGCGCCGCACGCCCAGCGGCGCGGGTCGATGCCGCCCAGACAGGCGTGCTCAACGTATCGGCACGGGCCAGGAAGCCGGCCGCATTGTTGATCGCGTTCACGCCGCCACCTGCGCATAACCCTGCGCCTCCAACTCATGCGCCAGCTCCGGACCGCCGGATTTGACGATACGGCCAGCCATCAGCACATGCACCCGGTCGGGGACGATGTAGTCGAGAAGCCGCTGATAATGGGTGATGATCAGGGCGGAGAAATCCGGCGCCCGCATCGCATTCACCCCATCGGCCACGATCTTCAGCGCATCGATGTCCAGGCCGCTGTCGGTCTCGTCCAGGATCGCCAGCTTCGGCCTGAGCAGCGCCATCTGCAGCACCTCGTTGCGCTTCTTCTCGCCGCCCGAAAAGCCTACATTGACGCCGCGCTTCAGCATATCCTCAGGCATCGAGAGTTCCTTCATCCGGACCCGGGCCAGCTTGAGGAACTGCATGGCGTCCACCTCCGGCTCGCCGCGATGGCGGCGAACGGCGTTCAGCGCGGTACGCAGAAAGTTGGCGTTGCCCACGCCAGGCAACTCGACGGGATACTGGAAGGCCAGGAAGACGCCGGATGCCGCGCGCTCCTCCGGCTCCATCGCCAGCAGGTCGACGCCGTTGAACGTCACGCTGCCGCCGGTGATCTCATAGCCCTCACGCCCGCTCAACACGTAGCTGAGCGTGGATTTGCCCGAGCCGTTCGGCCCCATGATGGCGTGCAGCTCGCCTGCCGGCACCTCCAGGTCGACACCCTGGAGGATGGGCTTGCCGTCGATCTCAGCCGTCAGTCCTTCGATCCGCAACACTAGCCAACACTCCCTTCAAGACTGATCGCGAGCAGCTTCTGCGCCTCCACCGCGAACTCCATCGGCAACTCCTTCAGCACCTCGCGGCAGAAGCCGTTGACGATGAGCCCGACCGCCTCCTCCTGCGTCAATCCACGCTGGCGGCAGTAGAACAGCTGGTCCTCGGCGATGCGCGACGTCGTCGCCTCGTGCTCCACCTTTGCGGTCATGCACCGGTTCTCGATGTAGGGCACGGTGTGCGCGCCGCACTCGTCGCCGATGAGCAGTGAGTCGCACTGGGTGAAGTTGCGGGCCCCCACCGCCTTGGGGCTGATCTTCACCAGCCCGCGATAGGTGTTCTGGCCCCGCCCGGCGCTGATGCCCTTGGACACGATGGTGCTCTTCGTACGCGCGCCAATGTGCCACATCTTGGTGCCGGTATCGGCCTGTTGGCGGTTATTGGTGATGGCCACGGAATAGAACTCGCCGACGCTGTCATCGCCCAGCAGGATGCAGGACGGATACTTCCAGGTGATGGCCGAACCAGTTTCCACCTGGGTCCAGCTCACCTTGCTGCGGGCACCGCGGCAGGCGGCGCGCTTGGTGACGAAATTGTAGATGCCGCCCCGGCCCTCGGCATCGCCCGGGTACCAGTTCTGCACCGTCGAATACTTGATGGTCGCATCATCCATCAGCACCAGCTCGACCACGGCGGCGTGCAGCTGGTTCTCGTCGCGCATCGGCGCCGTGCAGCCTTCAAGGTAGCTGACCTTGCTGCCCGCATCGGCGATGATCAGCGTGCGCTCGAACTGGCCGGTACTCTTGGCGTTGATGCGGAAATAGGTGGACAGCTCCATCGGGCATTTCACGCCCTTGGGGATGTAGACGAAGCTACCATCGGTGAAGACGGCCGAGTTCAACGCCGCGAAATAGTTGTCGCCCGGCGGCACCACCGAACCGAGATACTGGCGAACCAACTCAGGATGCTCCTGCACCGCCTCGCTGATCGGGCAGAAGATGATGCCGTCCTTCGCCAGCCGCTCCTTGTAGGAAGTGGAGACCGAGACGCTGTCGAACACGGCGTCCACCGCGATCGGCATCCGCCCCTCGGCCGGGCTGTCGCCCGCACCCTCGACGCCGGCCAAGATCGCCTGCTCGCGCAGCGGGATGCCCAGCTTGGCATATGTGCGCAGCAGCTCGGGGTCGACCTCGTCCAGGCTCTTCGGCGCGACCTTGTACTTCGGCGCCGCGTAGTAGTAGGCGTCCTGATAGTCGATCTTCGGATAGTTCACCGCCGGCCACTCCGGCTCCACCATCGTCTTCCAATGCGCGAAGGCCTTCAGGCGCCATTCCAGCAGCCAGGCCGGCTCGTTCTTCTTGGCGCTGATGAAGCGCACGATATCCTCGTTCAGGCCCTTGGGCGCGAACTCCATCTCGATATCGGTCTCGAAGCCCCATTTGTAGCCGCCCTCGGCGACTGACTGCACGGCTTCGATGGTTTCTGTGACTGCGACCATGATTCTCTCAGGCGTTCAGGACAAGGGCGGCGGGGGTGCCGTGGCAGCGGGCGGGGCCGGCAAGGTCGGCGATGGTGACATGGGCCAGTGCGTCGCGGATGGCACGGTTGACGGGATCCCACCTGCCCCGCACCGGACACATGGCTTCCGCCTCGCACCCGCCCGACGCACCATCGACGCAGGCGGTGAGCGCGATTGGCCCATCGAATGCGACAATCACGTCGGAGAGCGGGATCTCGTGCAGCGCCCGGCCCAGCCGGTAGCCGCCACGCGCGCCGCGCAGGCCTTCGACCAACCCGGCCTGGCCCAGGATCTTCAGCACCTTGGCCACCGTAGGCTCGGCCAGGCCGGAGGCCAGCGCGATCTCCGGCACCGCCATGACGCGGCGATTGCGCTCGGCCCGGTCAAGCCCGGCCAGCACCACCACCGCATAGTCCGTCAGCTTCGAGAGCCGCAACACGGCCTGTCCTCCACCTGCTTGAGCGTGCAAGCCTGCTCAGGCCGCCACGCTCCCATCCAAATAGGACCAAGTGCGTCCGGTTTCCAGTGGGATCAGGCGAAATACAGTGCTGCCGGGTTATCCACCAGGATGCGCGCGGGCTCCGCCGCCCAGTCGAACAGCCAGTCCAGCAGACGCGCATCGTCCAGCATCGCGGCCGGATCGGCGATCTGCGTGTGCGGCCAGTCGGTGCCCCACAGGCAGCGCTCCGGCGCGGCGGCGATGTAGCGCCGCGCCAGCGGGGCGAGATCGGCCCAGGGTGGCGCGCTGGAACGATAGCCGGACAGCTTCACCCAGGCGCGGCCGGTATCGAGCAGCCGCAGCGCCGCCTGCACCACGGGGCCGTCGGGCCCTTCCGCCGCGGCCGCGCCGGCCATGTGGTCCAGCACCACGGGCACAGGCAGCGCGGCCAGCCGCGGCGCCAGCTCTACCATCGCAGCCCCCCTGGAATAGACCTGGATGTGCCACCCCAGATCGGCGATGCGGCGCGCCAGGGAGCCGAGCTGGTCCAACGGCGTGCCATTGCCGGTGTGCGCGTTGAAGCGCACGCCGCGCGCGCCGGCATCGTGCATCGCCTGCAACCCCTGCGCATCGACGCGGTCGTCGATCACCACCACGGCGCGGGCGCTCTCCAGCCCAAATTGCGCCACCGCATCGAGCGTCACCGCATTGTCGGTGCCATAGACGCTGGCCTGGACCACGACGGCCCGCGTCAGCCCCAGCTTTTGCGCCATCGACAGGTAGTGCGGAATGGTCGCCGGCGGCGGGGTGTATGGGCGCGCGGTATCGAGCGGAAAGCGGTCATAGGGCCCAAAAATGTGGAAATGCGCGTCGCAAGCGCCGTATGGCGCCCGCTGCCGCGGCGTACCGGTGACTTCGAGGGCGGGGGCGCAGGTGAACATGCGCCCCAGATTGCGGGCCGGCCCTCCTCCGCGCAATCTGCCGGCGGATAGGGGAGAGAACATCCATGAAGATCGCAGTCGTCACCGGCGCCAGCGCCGGAATCGGGCGCGCCACCGCGCTGGGGCTGCTGGCCGCGGGCTATGGCGTGGCCCTGGCCGGCCGACGCCTGAGTGAGCTGGAGGAGACCGCGCAACTGGCCGGCGCGAATGCCGGCCACGCCCTGCCGGTGGTGACCGATGTGGCGGACCCCGGGGCAGTGACCGCGTTGTTCGCCGCGGTGAAGCTGAAGTGGGGCCGGCTCGACCTGCTGTTCAACAATGCGGGGATGGGCGTGCAGGGCTACCTGTTCGAGGACCTGCCGGTGGAGAAGTGGAACCAGGTGGTCGCGGTCAACCTCTCGGGCAGCTTCTACTGCGCCCAGGCGGCGTTCCGGATGATGAAGGAACAGTCGCCCCAGGGCGGCCGCATCATCAACAATGGCAGCATCTCCGCCCACACCCCGCGCCCCGACAGCGCGCCCTACACGGCGACCAAGCACGCCATCACCGGGCTGACCAAGAGCATTATGCTGGACGGCCGCAAATACGACATCTGCGCGGGACAGATCGACATCGGCAACGCGGCGACGCCGATGACGGCGCGGATGCAGAAGGGCGTGAAGCAGCCCGACGGCTCGATGCAGGTGGAGCCTACGATGGATGTGGAGAATGTGGCGAAGGCGGTGGTCTACATGGACAGCCTGGACCTCTCGGCGAACGTGCTGACAATGACGATCAAGGCGACGCACATGCCGTTCGAGGGGCGGGGGTGACGCAGCGCAGTATGACGCAGCCCATCGGGCCGATGGCGCCGGCGGCGCGGGCCTGCGATGCGGCGCGCACCGCCGGGACCGGGCGGCTCATCGACCTGTAAAATTCGGTTCACGCTTCTCCAGCATGGCGCTCACCGCCTCACGGTGATCCTCCGTCTCATGCGCGATGGCCTGGAAGGCGGCGCTCATTTCAAGCAGCGTGGCCAGTGACGCGCTCTGCCCCTCACGCAGCAAGCGCTTGGTCATGCGCAGGACGCCGGGCGGATTCTTCGCCACCCGCGCCGCCAACGCCCGCGCCGCATCCATCAGCCCCTCATGCGGCACGACCTGTGACACCAGCCCGACTGCCTTCGCCTGCTCCGGCGTCAACGGGTCCCCCGTGAAGCTCATCTCGGCCGCCACGCTGTTGCCCACCACGCGCGGCAGCAGCCACGCCCCGCCATCGCCGGGCACGATGCCCACGCGCACAAAGCTCTCGGCGAAGATCGCGCGTTCGGACGCCACGCGCATGTCGCACATGCAGGCCAGGTCCAGCCCGGCGCCGATCGCCGCGCCGTTGATCGCGGCGATCGTCGGCACGTTCAGCTCGTAGAGGGCCAGAGGTATGTTCTGGATGCCGCGGCGGTAGTTCTGCCGCATGTCCGGCCCGGCCATCATCCCGGTGCGGTCGCGCATGCCCTTGAGGTCCCCGCCGGCGCAGAAGGCGGGGTCGGCGCCGGTCAGTATGACGCAGCGGACGGTGTCGTCGCGCTCGATCCGGCGGCAGGCGTCGACCACGGCGTCGCAATCCTCCCGGCTGCCGATGGCGTTGCGCTTCTGTGGCGCGTTCAGCGTCAGTGTGACGATGTGGCCGGCCTGCTCATAGGTCACGAAGCTCATGGGATGTCCCTTGCGGTGATGTCGGGCCACAGCGCGGCGCCGCCGCGGGCCAGTGTGTTGCGGCCAATTTCGCCGGCCCAGAAGCGTTCACTGCCAGCCTCGTCGCGCCAGCTCCACAGCCGGCGCGTCGTGTGGTGTAGCTCGTGGTCTTCGGTGATGCCGATGGCGGCGAAGACCTGGTGGGCGATGGCGGCGGTGGTCTGCGCGCCTTCGCCCGCGATGATCTTGGCGCAGCCGATCTCGAAGGCGGCGCCCTCCAGCCCGCGAGAATCGGCGGCGCGGCCGGCGGGGGCCACCGCCACACCCCTCGCCGCAACCTCCGACACCACCACCGCCAGCTGCTGCT
>JACMRO010000368.1 GCA_014376425.1 Rubritepida sp. | reverse complement strand
CGCGTGGCGCCAGCACATTTCGGCACCGGTCCAGCGGGCGCCTGCCATGGCCCGGGTGGGGGCGTTGATCAGCACGCCGTGGCAGGCTTGCGGGCCTGTGTCCGTGATGGCTTGGGTGGTGATGTCACGCGAAAAATCCCAGGCGGCGAGCGGGGTGGGAGCATCAGGCCAAACCCGCTGGAAGCCGGCATGCAACGTCGGCCCCTCCAGCCTGCCAGTGAAATGGGCACGCGGCTGTGTCGTGTCGCGCGCGGCGATGAGCAGGGCACCGCCGCCATCGGGCAGGCGCAGGCCGGCATGACTGGACCGAGCGGTGATGGCTTCACCGCCCAGCGGCTGCTGACCAAGGATGATCTCGCCGGTGCCCGGGTCGGCACTCAGCCAAAGACGCATCCATTGCCGCAGCGGCCAGGGCGTACCGGTTTCCAGACGGACGCTGGCGATGTCGGCCCAGGCGCCGCCGGGGCCTACGCCCATGGTCACTGTGACATGCGGCTGCTCCTCGCTCAGCAACGCGGCGTCGACGGGCGGCGGGGCTTCCAGTAGTGCCAGCACCGACCAGGTGCAGGCGCCCGTCCGCCGTGGCGGCTGCGGTACGCGAGCGTAGGAGCCCTGGTGGATCAGCTGCTGCCGGGCATGGAACCCATGGTCAAAATGCGCCGCACAATCCTCGAAGCGCAGACCCGGCCCTTCGGGGTTAGGGTCGCCCGAGATCACCCGCACCAGCTTGGCCCGAGCGCTGCCGCCGCCTGGCGCGCTCACCTTGACCGCAAAGCTTTCGCCGGGGCGGTGCGAGAAGCGGTCGAGATATCCGGTGATGGGTAGTTCGGCATGCGGCATAATTAAGCTCCTGCAAATGCAAAATGCTCGCCGCTGGCCGTACCCGCGTCAACGCGGCAGGATGGTGAGGTGGGCGGAGAGCAATAGAATGGCGAACATCCTGACCAGCCTGAGCAGCAGCGAGGCCGAGGCGCGCGAATGGGCGCAGCGGGCGGACATGGCGGCAGTATTCCGCATCGGCGCCCGGTTGGGCTGGAACGAGCACATCGGCAACCACAACAGCCTGATGCTGGAGGGTGACGAGCCGACATTCCTTATCAATCCGCGCGGCTTCCTATTCCAGGAACTGCGTGCCAGCGACCTCATCGTCTGTGACCTGGCCGGCCGCGTGCTGCGCGGGAAGGGCGAACTGCGCCGCGTAGCCTTTCACATCCATGCGCGAATACACTTGGCCAACCCGAAGGCTGCCTGCGTGGTGCATGTACACCCCCGCTACCTCACCGCGCTATCAATGATCGAGGGCGCGGAGTTCTCTCTCTCGCACCATAACAGCCTGCTGTTGAACGACCGCACGGTCTATGACGACGAAGGCAACGAGCCCGTGCATGACGACAGCGAGGGCGATCGCATTGCGCGCCTCATGGGCGACAAGACCATCATGCTGATGCGCGGCCATGGCGTGACGGTGGTGGGCCCCACGGTGCACGACGCCTTTGACGAGACTTACCTGGCCGAGCGCACCTGCATGTATCAGGTGACTGCGATGCAGACCGGCCAGCCCCTGCACAAATTGCCCGAAGGCTTGCGCCGCAACCACACCGGCCCCTGGGGCGAGCGTTTGGATGCCCGACTGCACCTCGATGCCTGGCGCCGTGTGCTGGACCGCGAGGAACCTGATTACTCAGGGTGAGGCAGCGCCCGGCGGCCCGGGTTACTCCAGCGCCCACTGAACAGACCTGAACATGCCCTGCTGACGAAGCGTTTCCACCTCGGGTGTTCGACGCGAAGGCGCTTTCCGGCCAACGGTGTCGGACTATAGTGGTCTGGGTCGAGCGCCTGACGTCACCCTGACCGGCGCCACATGATGGAGAAGGTACCTTGAGTTTTTCCAGCATCATCGCGCAGGGTGTCGCACTGATTGGTGGCACCGCGTTACGCATGCGGCGCATGAGGGACGGCGACCTCAAACCGGCCTGGGGAGAAGCGCCGGCTATTCCGGCAGCCAAGCCGCAGGGTGTGATCCCCACCCTTAAGATGCCGACGGCGCAGGGCTGGAGCGAAGGACAGACGCCGATTCCCGCCGCCGGCCTTAAGGTCAACGCCTTCGCGCGCGGCCTGAGGCACCCGCGCTGGATTCATACGCTGCCCAATGGCGACGTCCTGGTGTCCGAGGCGAACAGCGTCCCGCGCGCGGTCATGCGCGATGCTTTCGACTACGCCATGGTCAGCACCATGCGTCGGGCCAAAGCCGTGGGGGAGAGCGCCAACCGCATCGCGCTGCTGCGCGACCGCGACGGTGACGGCGTTGCCGAAGTTCAGTCTGTGTTTATGGCGGGTCTGAACCAGCCCTTCGGCATGTCGTTGATCGGCGACCAGTTTTATGTTGGCAACACCGACGGGGTCGTGGTTTTTCCCTACGAGCCGGGTGTGGATCGCATCACTGCTCCGGGCCGCAAGATCGTCGACTTCAAGCCCGGCGGCCACTGGACGCGAAGCCTGCTCCCCAGCCTCGATGGCAAGAGACTTTACGCCGGCGTGGGCTCGCTCACCAACATCGCCGATGATGGCATGGAGGTGGAGGAAGGGCGTGCCGCCGTCTGGGAACTTGACCTCGAGACGGGGACCAGCCGGGTATTCGCGGGCGGGTTACGCAACGCGGTTGGCCTGGCGTGGGAGGGACGGACGGGCGTGCTTTGGACCGTGGTGAACGAGCGTGACGGCCTGGGCGATGAGACGCCCCCCGACTATCTGACCTCCGTTCGCGATGGTGCCTTCTATGGCTGGCCCTACTGCTACTGGGATCGGGTGGTTGACGACCGTGTTCCGCAGGATCCCGCCATGGTTGCCCGTGCGCTCACGCCGGACTACGCGCTCGGCGGCCATACAGCGTCGCTGGGCCTGTGCTGGGTGCCCGCCGGCACGCTGCCGGGATTTCCGGAAGGTATGGCGATCGGCCAGCATGGGTCCTGGAACCGCAGCAAGCTTAGCGGATACAAACTCGCTTTCATTCCGTTTGAAAATGGCCGCCCGTCGGGACCGGCTCGCGATATTCTGACGGGTTTTCTGTCGCCGGACGAGAAGGTCTCCTACGGGCGCCCCGTTGGCGTGACACTCGGGTCCGATGGCTCTCTGCTGATGGCGGACGATGTCGGCGACGTAATCTGGCGTGTAACCGGTGCTTGACGAACAGGCGCCTAGTCGCCCGAGGCGGGGATGAGGCTTGGACGTGAACTGGGATTGACCCGTTTTGGTGGACACCCTGAAGTTTTCTCCAGAGGAGCAATCCATGGCCAAAACCCGCCTACCGTATTCGCCTGAATTTCGTCGTCAGATGGTTGAACTGGCTCGCGCTGGCCGCGGCCCTGACGATCTCGCGCGGGAGTTTGAGCCGACCGCCTCGTCGATCTGTAACTGAATGGCGCGGGCGGGCAAGAAAGAGGGCTGACAGGCGGATGCGCCACCCGGCCTGAGCGCTGTTAAGCGGGATGAGCTCTCCCAGCTCCGGCGTGAGAACAAGCAGCTTCAGGTGAAGCGCGACATACCCTTAAAATTCGCAGCCTGGTTTACCCGAGGTGGAATACATCGCGTTCATCGGCACGCTGCCGTCCGGCTCTTCCGGTTCATGAGCACTAACCGGGGCTGCTTCCCGACTGCCACCATGGCCCGCATGTTAGGCGTCTTCCGCGCGGGGTTCCACGTCTGGCGGGACAGGCCGCCATCGGCTCATGCGCAGGCCGACGCGGCGCTGATTGCCCGCGTGCCGACGGAGCACGCCATCTCGCGCCAGACCTACGGTCACCGCGCGTGCACGCTGATCTGCGCCACCGTGGCGAGCGACACGGCCGCAAACGGATTGCGTGCCTGATGCGCGGCGCAGGGCTGGTGGGAGCCAGCCACCGGCATGGCGACCTCACCACCACCCGACGCGACCACGATGCCCGGCCCGCGCCTGACCTGGTGGACCGGACTTTCACGGCGTCCGGCCCGAACCAGCTCTGGGTGGCTTACATCACCTACGTGCCGACGGCGGCGGGGTTCCTGTATCTCGCCGTCGTGCTGGATGCGTGGAGCCGCAACCCCGACGCGGAACGTCAGTCTGAGATTGTTGGCTGGTCGATGTGACCAATCACCCGCGGACGGAGCTGGTGGTGGACGCGATGGAGGCCGCCATCGGCCAGCGCAGCCCCAGCAGCGTCATTCAACACGGCGACCAGGGCTGCCAATACCCGTCACTGGCCTTTGGCAAACGCTGCGGCGGTTCAGCGCATCGCGATGAACCGAGTTTGGCCTTCGATGGACTCGGTCGGCGACGCCCATGACAATGCGATGGCCGAGAGCTTCTTCTCGACCCTGAAGGCGGAACTGCTGAGCCGCCGGCGCTTCGCGTCACAGGCAAAGGCCCGAATGGTCTGCTGCAGCTACATCGAGGGCTGGTACAACCCGCAGCGCCTGCAACTAGCCTTGGGCTTCTGATTTCCCATGACCTACGAAGCAGAACGGGAGGCGGCCCTGATCACGACGAAGCCAACAAGCCCGAAAACTGTCCGTTTAAATGGGGCAATCTCGCGGACCAGGGCAAGCGCTACATGTTCCTCGCGCGCGATCGACCGCGTAGCCATTTTACTTACGTCGAGTTTCGCGACAGCGCAGGAAAGACGAACGGCGCCAACTTCCTGCGCAGCGTCGTCGAGGCGTTTCCCTATGCCATTCGCGCCGTGCTCACCGATCACGGCTTGGCTTTCACCGATCTGCCAAAAAACCGCGTCGGGCCAACCAGGCGGTACCTTGACGACCATATTTCCGACCACGTCTGCCATGAGCACGCCATCGAACATAGGCTCACCAAGCCATACCACCCCTGGACCAATGGCCAGGCCGAACGCATGAACCGCACCATCAAGGACGCCACCATCAAGGCGTTCCACTATCCCGACCTCGAAAGCCTCAAGGACCACGTCTTTGTTTTCGTGTCGGCGTACAACTTCGCACACCATCTGAAAGTAGTCCGCCACGCATAGTCAACATCGCCCGAAATCTTCAATTTCGACCCGCGTCATCTCATCCCCGGACCAAACACCTAGCCTGCGAATAGCCCCTCCGGCAGTTTGCCCTTCGCCACCGCCGCCACCGCGTGATCCAACTCCTCCAGGCTTGAAGTGCCGACGATGTTTGTCGCGATTTCCGATGCGCCGACAACGAAGCGCAATGCGAGTTCCACGAGGTCCGCTGCATGGCCCGCGGCGATGAGCGGCAGAAAGCGCCGCGCCGCCGCCACATCCGCTGCATAGCTCTCGCCAGACGCGATGGGTTCGACCTTCTGAGCGCCAAGCGGGCTGCGCGCTTCCGTTCCGCTCAATGCGCCCCCGGCCAGGATGCGGATGGCCATGACGCCGACATCGACGCTGGCCGCGTGGCGGATAACCCCGCCCAGATCCGGCGCATCGGGGCGCGCGTGGGCGATGCCACTGGGATTCAGCAGGTTGTAGGGCATCTGTGCGGTGGCAAAGCCGCCGACATCGAGGACATGCCTGAGTGCCGCCGCATCGCCGAGGCCGGTGATGCCGAAGAAGCGGAATTTCCCGGCCGTGCGCGCACGTTCAAGGGTTGGCACAGCCTCGTTCAAAACTTGCTCGGGCGTGAAGGCCGGTTCCGCGCCGGCCAGGGTGATCGGGTTGTGGAGCTGGAAGATATCCACGCTGTCCCGCCCCAATCGAGTGAGGCTCTCCTCCAGCGAAGCGTTTATCCGGCCCGCGATATCGCCGCGCTGCCCAGCGAAGACACGCACCTTGGTGCCCACCACAGGATTGGCGCCAAGCAGGCGCAAGGCGCGGCCAAGGTTGCGTTCGGATGCGCCATCGCCATAGACGGCGGCAGTGTCGAAATAGGTGATGCCGTGGTCCAGCGCGCGGCCGATGGCGCGGTCTTGCTCGGCCGCCGTACCCTTGACCATCAGCCCACCAATGGCGCCGCAACCGTAGCCGAGCACCGAGACGGAAAGCTCCGTTCGCCCCAATCGTCGCTGTTCCATCGTGCATTTCCCCGCCTGTTGGCGCGGATGCTGGGCCATGCCCGCGCTTGCGGCAACCGCACGCGGTGCGCCATGCTGCCGGCCACACCGGCCGCAGATGCCGGGTTGGAGGATACCCCGCAAATGTGGTCCCGCCGCCGCTTGCTTCTTGCCGCCGCACCCAGCCTTGCCATCACACGAAACGCCTATGCGGCTTATCCGAACCGGCCGATCCGAGTCATCGTGCCCTTCGCGGCCGGCGGCAACACGGACATTCTGGCGCGCATCCTCACGACCCGCATGGCCGAGCGCCTGGGCACGCCCATGGTGGTTGAAAACCGTGCCGGTGCTGGCGGTAGCGTGGGGGCGGAGCTCGTCGCGCGCGCCACGCCCGATGGCTACACGCTGCTGTTCGGCGCGGGCGGACCGCTGACGGCCAATCCCGTGCTGCAGGCCCGGCTGCCTTATGATGTGGAGCGAGATTTCCGGCCCATCGGCCTGGTCGGTATTCTGCCCATGGTGTGCCAGGTCACACAGCGCCTCGCCGCGCGAAACCTGCCTGATTTGCTGGCGCTAATGCGCGCGCGTCCGGGCTTGGTGACGGTGGCGACACCGGGCAACGGCAGTGCGGCGCATCTGGCGCTGGAGCTATTCATGGCGAGCGCAAATGTTCGCGCATCGCATGTGCCCTATCGGGGTGGTAGCGCGATGATCCCTGACCTGATCAGCGGGACGGTGGAGGTGGCGATGGTGGAACTTCCCTCCGCCCTGCCGCTGCATCAGAACAGTCAGGCGTCCATCATCGCCATCGCGACGGATCAGCGCTCACCGCTGCTGCCCAATGTTGGCACCTTCATCGAGGGCGGCCTGCCCGGCTTCACCGCCGGCAGCTATGGCGGACTGTTGGCGCCGAGTGCCGCCCCGCACGAGGTGATCGCGGCCTTGCAAGCGACACTTGCGGCGACGCTGGCGGAGCCTGCGGTGCTCTCACGCATTGCCGAAGTGGGCGCCATTCCCGCGACCGAGGCGCAGCGCTCGCCGGAGGGTTTCGCTGCCTTCCTGCGACAAGAGCTGGTGAATGCGCGGCGCGCGGCAGACCTCGCCGGGTTGCGTCCCGCGTGAAGCGCCTGGTCATCATTAACGACTACCAAAATCTGGCGCGCGAGGCGGCCGACTGGTCGCGCCTGCCGCCCGGTATCGCGCTGGAGGTGCATGGCCGCGTGAACGATGCCGATGCCGCGACGCTGCTGGCCGATTCGGAAATAGTTGTCACCAGCCGCGAGGAAACCCGCTTCGATGCCGCGCTGCTGGCGCAGCTTCCGGCTCTGCGCCTGCTGGTCACGCACGGTACGAGCAATGCCGCGCTGAACCTGCCCGCGCTGGCCGCGCGAGGCGTGACGGTCTGCGGCACGCGCTACGGCTTCGAGATGGCGACGGTGGAATTGGCCTGGGGGCTGATCCTCAGCCTCACGAAGCGCATCGCGGCGGAAGATCGCGCCATTCGTGAAGGTGGCTGGGGTGCTGGGCTTGGCCGTGGGCTGACCGGGCGGCGGCTCGGCGTGCTGGGTCTTGGGCGGCTTGGCGCGGGTGTGGCGCAGGTGGGCCGCGCCATGGGCATGACGGTCGTCGCCTGGAGCGAGAACCTGACCGAAGCTCGTTGCGCGGAGCATGGCGTGCGCCTGGTGTCGCGTGCTGAATTCTTCGCCGAATCAGATGTGATCAGCATTCATCTGCGCGACAGCCCGCGCACGCGCGGCTTGGTGGGCGTTGCCGAGATCGGTGCGATGCGGCGCGATGCCCTGCTGATCAACACAGCGCGCGGGGGCATCGTGGATGAGGTGGCGCTGGTGGCGGCGCTGCGGGATGGCCGAATTGGCGGGGCGGGACTTGATGTCTTCGCGACCGAACCGCTGCCGGCGAACCACCCGCTGCGCAGCCTGCCGAACACCATCCTGACCTCGCATATCGGCGGCCGCACGCGGGAGAATTTCCTGGCACGCTATCAGGACAGCCTGGAGGATGTGCTGGCTTGGCTGGACGGCGCGCCGGTCCGGATCATCACCTAGTCTAGCCGGTGCTGTCCAAGATCAGTCCCGTTGTCTCGGCCGGCTTGTCCCAGTGCGGGAAGTGCCCACAGCCCTCGAACCAGTGAATGCGGGCATCCGGGAATAGTGCTTTGGCGCGGCCTGCCTGGACCGGCAGGCACACACGGTCCTGACGGCCCCAGCCGATCACCAACCTTCCAGGAAGGGAACCCGGTGCCGCGCCCTCCTGGGCTGGTCCATAAGCGAGGCTACGCAGCAACTCGTCGAAGGAGGGCGCCGCCACGTAGCTGCGCATCTCATCGAGTGTCACCGCCGGCGAGAGCCGCCATGGCCGCGGAGAGAATTGCGGGAACAGCAGCGTCCGGCCGATCGCGCTGCCGGTGATGGCCGGCATGATCGGCTGCAAGAGCCGTACTAACCGGATCGACACCGCGATCGAGGTGTAAAAAAAGCGGCGCTCCCATCCCTGCCAGAACCCGCCGGGGTCGAGCGAAACGGTGGACCCCACCACGCCGCGCCGCGCGAGCTCCAGCACGAGCCGCCCGCCCATCGAACTGCCAACAACATCGACCCCAGTCAGGCCCTCGGCGGCGAGAAACTCGGTGACCGCTTGGGCGAGCGTTTCGATGGACACCTCACCCTGCAAAGACGGGCTCTCGCCAAATCCGGGGAGATCGACGGCGATGACCTCTCGCTCGCGGGCAAGGTCGTGGAGGATGGGGCCCCAGGACCGCCATGAGCCGCCCAGGCCATGGATCAGCAGTAGTGGCTTTCCCCGGCCAAGCCGGACGGCGTGCATGGCCCTCAACTGCCGTACGCGACGCGCACAGTGGCTTCGTTTTTGGACAGCATCGAGCGGAACCCCTGTCTAATACCAACTGCAACGCCAGCCGGGACCTGAATGTTGCCCGGCCGGCCAAGATCGTGGCCGCGGCAGCGCCGGGCGCCGCACCCTGCTCAGCCCGCGACGCGGTAGACCCTGTAGGAGCCCCGCGCGCCTTGCTTGTTCGGGCCAAGCTGGCGGACGCGCTCCATCATCTCGACCGCATGGCCCTTTTTCTTGAGCCCAGCGAAGAAGCTGCGGACCGCGTGCTGCGCCCAGCCCGTGACCTTGGCGATCTGCGCGACGGTCGCGCCCTCAGGCCTGCGGAGCATGGCCAGCACATGCTCCTGCTTCGTGCCCTCGCGTGGTTTGCGCGGCGCGCTCGGCTCGCGGGCGGCGCGGACGGGCTTGCCGTCGAAAAGGGTGCGGAGCGCTTCCATCGGCGTGTGCAGAGCGCCGATCTGCGCCAGGTCGCCGCCGATGTGACAGAGGTGCTCGACTGCATCCCCGGCTGGTTCGAGGTGATCCGGCACGCCCGCCCTTTGGTCTCGTGCCGGGCCTGTGAGACTACCGCCTACTGACGCGGCCATTGCTGCAAGGACCAGAGGATGGCGACGCGGCGCAGGAGCCGCTTCGTGCGCGAGGGCATAAAATGTTTGTCATACTCGGCGGCCCCACTGGGCGCGCCAAGCCTATTCGATGCGGATATCACTCTCGCGGATGATCGGTGTCCATTTCGCGCGTTCGGCCACAATCGCCTCTGCCAACTGGTCCGGCGTACTCCAGCGCGGCTCGAGCCCATTGCGGTTGAGCACCGCAGTCGCCTCGGGGTCGTTCAACGCCACGCGCATCGCGGCGTTGAGGCGGGCGATTGCGACGTCCGGCGTGCCGCGCGGCGCCATCACCGCGTACCAGGACGGCACGTCGAAGCCCGGAAGGCCGGATTCCGTCATAGTCGGAATGTCCGGCATCAGGCGCGAGCGTTCGAGATGCGGTATGGCCAGGGCGCGTAGCTTTTCTTCGCGCACCTGCGGCAGCACCGACGTGGCGGTGGCGAAGGAGAAGACGACCCTGCCGGCCAGCAGACCGGTCACCACAAGCCCGCCGCCGCGGTAGTGCACCGCGGTGGTTACAGTCCCCGTGTCAGTGGCGCTCGTAATTTCCCCAGAACGGGCGGTTGAAAATTCCCCACTTTACGTTGCGGTGGGGCGCTGCCTGGCAATAGCCCACCGTTGCTCCGG
>JACMRO010000367.1 GCA_014376425.1 Rubritepida sp. | reverse complement strand
GCCAGAGCGAACCGCCGGCCCGCATGTTGACCGGTATCGCCGAACTCGACCGAGTGCTGGGCGGCGGCTTCGTCGCCAGTTCCGCCGTGCTGGTCGGCGGCGATCCGGGCATCGGCAAGTCCACCATCCTGCTGCAGGCCGCGGCGCATATGGCGATGGCCGGCAAGCGCGTGCTGTACATTTCGGGCGAGGAGGCGGTAGCGCAGGTGCGGCTGCGGGCGCGGCGGCTGGGGCTGGAGGCCGCGCCACTTGCGCTCGCCTCGGCCACCGCACTGCGCGATATCGTCGCGACCCTGCAGGCGGAAAAGGATGCCTCGCTGGTGGTGATCGACAGCATCCAGACCATGTGGCTCGACACGTTGGACAGCGCGCCGGGCACCGTGGCCCAGGTGCGGACCTGCGCTGCCGAGTTGATCCGCGTTGCCAAGGCCGAGCAATTCGCCCTTGTGCTGGTGGGCCATGTCACCAAGGAGGGCACCCTCGCCGGCCCGCGCGTACTCGAGCACATGGTCGATGCCACGCTGTATTTCGAGGGCGACCGTGGCCACCAGTTCCGCATCCTGCGCGCCACCAAGAACCGGTTCGGCGCGACGGACGAGATCGGCGTTTTCGAGATGACCGAGGTCGGGCTTGTCGAAGTCTCCAACCCCTCCGCGCTGTTCCTGGCGGAGCGGCGGGGCAACATCTCGGGCAGCGCCGTCTTCGCCGGGGTGGAGGGTACGCGGCCGGTGCTGGTGGAGGTTCAGGCGCTGCTCTCCCCCAGCAATGGCGGCTCGCCGCGGCGGTCCGTGGTGGGGTGGGACCAGGGCCGCCTGTCGATGCTGCTGGCAGTGCTGGAATCACGCTGTGGGATGAATCTAGGACAGAACGATGTCTACCTGAACATCGCCGGGGGTCTGCGCATCGCCGAGCCAGCGGCCGACCTGGCGGTGGCCGCGGCGCTGGTGAGTGCCGCGACCGACCGCCCCACAGACCCCGACACGGTCTACTTCGGCGAGGTCGGTCTCAGCGGCGAGGTGCGCCAGGTGAGCCAGCCCGAGCAAAGGCTGCGCGAAGCCCAGAAGCTGGGCTTCCAGTCGGCCACCCTGCCGCGGAAGACCGGGCGCCGCGGCGCCGGGCCGGACGCGCTGCGGCTGAACGAGATCGGCCATCTGGCGGACCTCGTGGCGGTCTTCGCAGGCAAGACTGTGAAGCCTAAGCCGGCTCCAACAGGCCCTCGCGCGCCAGCCGGCGCATGAACTCCAGGGCGCCCTGGCCCAGTTCATCGGCGCTGGCCCCGTCGGTCAGCGGTTCCAGCCATTCCGCCTGAACAGGGGTCAGAGGCACTTCCCCGCAAGTCCAGTGCAGTGCCGCGTTACCGTCCGTCGACAACGCGACATGGTGGTGCATGCCATCCGCAAGGCGCATGCGCGCGTCACCGGTCAGCTCGGCCATGAATAGCCCGCGCGAGGGCAGCGGCTGCCGGTCATGCGCCAACTGGTCGAGAAGCATCATCGACAGCCGTTCGGCATGCGCCGCACTGTTCAGGCCGCGCAGCTTGGCTGCCAGAGTCTCCAGCAACGCCGCCAGCACGTCGGGCTCGGCCAGGCGCCAGGTCGGCACCGACTGTCGCAAGGCGGCGCCCTCGACCTCGTCGCTGTCCACCAGCAGGCGCAGCGCTTGCGCCCAGCTCGGCTCCAGCAAACCTACTGTGATGTGCAGTGAAGGATCGCCAGGCTCGGTCGCTGCGTCGTGCATCACGCCGCGGGGAATGTAGAGGGCGTCGCCCGGTTCCATCACCACGATGCTGGGCTCGCCCTCAGGTGCCAGGTTGCCTGGCCAGGGAGTTCGCCGGGTTGGGTTCTCCACCCGCTGCCCGTCCCACACCCGCCAGCGCTTGCGGCCGGAGACCTGCAGAACCAGCACGTCATGCGTGTCGAAATGCGAGCGGAATCCCTGCGCCTTGGGCGGGGTCAGGTAGATATTGGTTTGGCAGCCATGCAGGAAGAGTTTTTCCAGGCCCCGACAGAAGCGCCCCAGCGGCGGGTGTGTCTCATGGAATTGGCTGGCGACCAGCGACGCGCCGGCATCGAAACGTCGCAGCAGCTTGGGTAGATCCACCCGACCGTCGGGCAGGGCGTATTCCTGCTCCGGCACGCCGGCGCTACCTTCGCGGCTTTCGTCTGCCATGCTGATCCGCGGCGTCCGCGCCCCATCGGTGCGCAGATAGGCGTCCAGCACGGCGATGCTCAGCAGGCCAGCGTACCGCGCCATGCCGCCGCCGGAAAAATGGCGCCACGCCGTCCCTTCGCGCAGGGCAAGAACCGTCTCGAGTGCCAGATCGCCGAAGGCGAGCGTGAACGCTTCCTCCATCAGGGAGGCTGCCGCTTGGCGTGACGACACGGTTTCCAGCACGGGTCGGCTAGAACCCGCGGCGGCCGCGGCCGGGGCCGTCGCTGGGGTCGCTGTCCGTCACGCCCGAGCGGTACCCGCCACCGCGATACCCGCCGCGGCCGCGGCCCGGCCCATCATTCGGGTCTGCATCGGTGACACCGGTCGAGTAGCCCGAGTTGGTCCCGCGATAGCCACCACGACCGCGGCCGGGCCCGTCATTGGGATCGGCATCGGTGGTGCCGGTTCCGCCGCCGCGATAGCCACCGCCGCGGCCGTTGCCCGGCCCGTCATTGGGGTCGGCATCGGTGAGGCCGGTGCCGCGGCGGATGGGTTGCTGGACATAGACGGGCTGCGCGGGAACGCAGGCAGCGGCGCCTAAAGCCACAATGCCCAGCGCGCCAGCGCGAAGTACCAGGCGGCGGCGGCCGAGCCCAGCACTGCTTTTGTCGTCGTCCATGTCGTTCCCCGTTGTTCAGTGGTGCCGCCATGCCGGCGACGCGCATCATGGCTCGCGACCTCGAACCGCAGCAGAGTGTTCATGAACGCAACGACTTAGGCAAGCGTTCCGCGTGGGCGTGCACGCGCTTGCCGCCCTGTTCCGGCTTGGGCATAAACCGGCCACAGCTTTACAGGGAAACCTCGATGTCCGCTCCCGATCCCAAGGCGCCTTCGGTCGGCGCCAGCCAGGGTGGTATCGCCATGCTGCCCCCGCTGTATGGCGCGCTGGAACCGCTGACGGCGCAGCGCCACGCAGCGCTGCGCGTGCGCGAGGCGGGCTTTGGTTTTGCCCGCGGCATTTCCGCCATTCCTCTTGCGGCGGAAGAATTCGCCATCGCCTGCCGGCAATACCCGATCGTCTTCACCTCTCAGCTGCCGCACATGCCGGTGGCCATCGTCGGATTGACAGTGGATTCCAACACCTATGTCGACGCCGATGGACGGTGGGAGGAGGGCCGCTACGTGCCGGCCTACCTGCGCCGCTTCCCCTTCTTCCTGGTGCGGGTAGCCGAAGGCAGTGAGGATCTGGCGCTTTGCATGGACCCGGGCGCCGCTCAGCTCAGCACAACCGAGGGCGAGCCGCTGTTCGGTGCCGACGGCAAGCCGACACCCATGCTGGACCGCGCCTTCACCTTCAGCCGCAGCCTGGAGGTTGCCATTCAGAAGACCCGGGCGATGACGGAGGCGCTGGCCGCGCTCAAGCTTCTGCAACCGGCCGCGGTTCAGTTCGAACAATTTGGCAAGCCGAACAAGATCGACGGTTTCCACGCCATCCAGCGGGAGGCCTTCGCGGCGCTCACCCCCGCCCAGTTGGCCGAGCTCCGCGACAACGGTCAGCTTGAAATGATCTATGCCCATTTGCTATCGCTGGGTGGCTTGCCGGAACTGGCAGCGCGGACCAAACCCGCCGCCGCTTGATGGCCGTGCCCGCTTCGCCGAACAATGGGTTGGCGGGGAAGATTCAGGGAAGAACGAAAATGACAGCACGGGTAGCATTGGTGACGGGTGGGCAGCGCGGCATCGGCGCGGCGATCAGCGAGGGGCTCCAGGCGGCAGGTCGGAAGGTGATTGCGAGCTACGCCGGTAATGAGGCCGCGGCAGCCGCCTTCACCGAGCGGACCGCAATCCCCTGCTACAAATTCGACGTGGGTGACTTCGCCGCCGTCACCGCCGCAGTTGCCAGGATCACCGAGGAACACGGCGCCATCGAAATCCTCGTGAACAACGCCGGCATCACCCGCGACGCGATGATGCGCAAGCTGACCCGGCAGATGTGGGACGACGTCATCGATACCAACCTTGGCAGCTGCTACAACACCTGCAAGGCGGTGTGGGACAGCATGGCGGCGGCAAAATTCGGCCGCATCGTTAACATCGGCTCAGTCAACGGGCAGGCTGGGCAGTTGGGCCAGGTGAACTACGCGGCGGCCAAATCGGGCATCCACGGCTTCACTAAGGCGCTGGCGCAGGAGGGCGCGCGCAACCAGATCACGGTCAATGCCATCGCGCCCGGTTATGTCGACACCGAGATGGTACGCGCGGTGCCGCCCGAAGTTTTGGAGAAGATCATCGCGCGTATCCCACGCGGCCGGCTGGGCACGGCCGAGGATATTGCCCGTGGCGTGGTCTTCCTGACCGCCGACGAAGCCGATTTCATTACCGGTTCGACGCTGTCGATTAACGGCGGTCAACATATGTATTGAGGCAGCAGGCCGGGCGGCGGCTTGACCGGGGGCGGCGCGCGGGGCACCCCGCCACCGTGCCTGACATCGCCACTGCCCTCGCCGCCGCCTTCGGCCTGATCACGGAAGGCGATCGGGCCGTCTTGAGCATCGTCACCCTGTCGCTGCAGGTCAGTTTTCTGGCGGTGGCACTGGCCGCCTTGGTCGGCCTGCCGCTGGGTGCCTTCCTGGCGGTGGCCCGGTTCCCGGGCCGGCGGCCGCTGATCATCGCCGGCAATGCCTTGATGGGGCTGCCGCCGGTGGTGGTGGGGTTGCTCGTCTACCTCCTGCTGTCCCGTTCTGGCCCGCTGGGTGGCTGGGGGTTGCTGTTCAGCCCCGGCGCTATGGTTGTGGCGCAGGTCGTCCTCATCACCCCCATCCTCGCCACCCTGTCGCGTGAGGTGCTGGAGGGACTTTGGGAAGAATATGGCGAGCAGCTGCGATCGTTCGGCGCCACCCCACGCTTGGCCGTGCCCACATTGCTTTGGGATGGCCGCTTTAGCCTGTTGACGGTTCTGCTGGCCGGCTTCGGCCGCGCCAGTGCCGAGGTCGGCGCGGTGATGATCGTGGGTGGCAACATCGAGGGCCATACGAGGGTGATGACCACCGCCATCGCGCTGGAGACCAGCAAGGGTGACCTGCCGCTGGCCCTGGCACTGGGGATGGTCCTCATGACCATCGTGCTGGCGGTGAACGCTGCGGCGCAGCTGCTGCGTGACCTCGCGCAGAGGCGGCAGGGCTAGATGCGCATGCCCGAAACGGCATTGCCCCTGGTGGCCAGAGGGCTGGGCTTTTCGGCCGGAGGAACCGCGCTGTTGCGCGAAATCGACCTGGTCCTGGAGGCAGGCCCGCCCACCCTCATCATCGGGCCCAACGGCGCGGGTAAGAGCCTATTGCTGCGACTGCTGCATGGGCTGCTGCAGCCAGGCGCGGGGTGGGTGCGGTGGCAGGGCCGCGCCGCGCCGCGTGCCGCCATGGTCTTCCAACGCCCGGTTCTGCTGCGCCGCTCCGTCCGCGCCAACGCCGCCTTCCCGCTCCCCCTGGCCGGGATCCCTGCCGCCGATCGCGGGCTGCGCGTGGCTGAGGCGTTGGCGCTGGTCGGCCTGACCGATCTGGCGGACCGCCCGGCCCGCCGGCTCTCAGGCGGTGAGCAGCAGCGCCTCGCCCTGGCCCGTGCGGCCGCGCTGCGGCCTGAGGTTCTTTTCCTCGACGAGCCATGCGCCAGCCTGGACCCGGCAGCCACCGCGGCCGCGGAATACATCATCCAGACCATCTCCCGCCAGGGCTGCAAAATCATTATGAGCACGCATGACCTGGGCCAGGCCCGTCGGCTAGCGGGCGAGGTAATTTTCCTGCACCAGGGCCGCGTCTGTGAGCATGCGGCAGCGCCGCAATTCTTCCAGGCCCCCTCGACGCCTCAGGCCGCGGCGTTTTTGAACGGAGAATTGCTCTGGTGATTGCACTTTCACGACGTGCGCTGCCGCTGCTGCTTGCGCTGCCGGCCCGGGCGCAGTCCAGCAGCATCACCATCGCGAGCACCACCAGCACCGAGCAGTCGGGGTTGTTCAGCCACATCCTTCCGTCTTTTCGCGATGCCACCGGCATCGCTGCGCGGGTAATCGCGCCCGGCACCGGCCAGGCGCTGGATGTCGGCCGCCGTGGCGATGCGGATGTGGTGCTGGTGCACGACCGGCCGGCGGAGGAGGCATTCGTCGCCGCGGGCTTCGGCGGCCCCCGCCGGCACGTCATGTTCAACGACTTTGTCCTGGTGGGCCCGGCGACCGACCCGGCCGCCATCGCGGGCCTGAGCGATGCCAGCGAGGCGCTGCGCCGCATAGCGACGAAGCGGGCCGGCTTCGTCTCGCGCGGCGACCGTTCCGGCACCCACGCCGCCGAGTTGCGGCTTTGGCGGCTGGCGGGGCTCGACCCCACAATGGGACGTGGCAACTGGTATCGCGAGGTCGGCCAAGGCATGGGCCCAGCGCTGAACACCGCCGCCGCCCAGGATGCCTACATCCTCAGCGACCGCGGTACCTGGATCGCCTTTCGCAACCGTCAGGCGCTGCGCATCCTTGTCGAAGGCGAGGAACGGCTGTTCAACCAGTACGGCGTGATGCTGGTGAACCCGGCCCGCCACCCGCATATCCGTGCGGCCGAAGGCCAGGTCTTCATCGACTGGCTGTTGTCCGACGCCGGGCAGCAGGCCATCGCCGGGTATCGCATCGGCGGTGAACAGCTGTTCTTTCCCAACGCTCGCCAACCGGAGCCCGTTTCGTAGATGGCCGCAGCCCGCAAACGTGCCGTCCGCCCGGTGGATGTCGCGTTGAAGCGCTTGCTCGAACTGGTGGGGAAGGGTGCGGCGCCCGCCCGCATGGCGCGCGAGGCTAGCGCCATCATCGCCGAATGGCGTCCCGCCCCGGATGCCGACCCCGAGGCGGTGGCCGAACAGCTGTCCGAACTGCGCGATCAGCTCGACGCGGGGGTGGCCGATGCCGAGGAGCGCGTTTCCGATGCCGACGCCAGCGAGCCGGCGGCGGTGAAGCAGGCGGCGCTGACCCTGGCCGCGATGATCGCAACGCGCGACGCGGCCCGCGACGAACGCTGATCAGGGGCGCCTGAGCTCCGGCAGCACCAGCCGCCGCACCGCATCCTCGCCCGCCGCGGCGATGCGCTCGGCGCCGATGGCGGCTTCCGGGTCGGTGCTGTTGCGCCAGGCCTTGTACTCATCCTGGTAGGGCCAGCCCAGGCTCTCGGCCAGCAGATGCACCCAGTTCAGCACGCGGATGCCGGCGTGGCGTTCCAGCCCCACCAATTCGCGGTGGCACGAGTGAAAAATGGTGACCAGCGTGTCGGCGCCAGTCTGCTCCATCGCCGCCAGCATGTTGGCGCGTGCGTCCTCGAGCGCGCCGGGAATGCTGGCCAGGCCGAAGCACATGTAGCTTGGCGCGCGGTAGGGGTGATCCATCACCTCCAACCCGGGAATGAGCCGGAGCAATCCGGGCACTGCCTGATTCACCCCCGTGCCGTTGCCCATATGCAGGTCGATGACCACCCGCGCGCCTACCTGCTGTGTCAGCAGCGGCGCGAGTTCCTGCCGCCGGTCCCACAGCACCTGTGCCAGGTGCGCGCTGTCGGCCTGCTTGCCCTGGGTGGCGCCCATGAAGTCGTCAAGGTTCATGTGGCAGGTTGGGCACCAGGTGATGACCTGCGCGGCGCCGCTTTGATTGAAGCGCTGCATGGTTCGGTTGGCCATGCCCTCGGCGATGCGTGGCGTGGATTCCTTGGGGCTGCCGCAGCAGGCCGCGGGGCCGCCGACGGGTTGGGCACCCACTCCTACCGCCTGCAGCATGCGGGTGCCCAGGCGAATGATCTCAGCATGCCGGGTCATGTTGCAGCCGTACCAGAACAGGGCGTCCGTCATAGCCAGTCCTTCTGTTCAGCTTCGGTAAAGCCCAACCGGGCAAAGGCCTTGACCCGCGCCATCGCGTCCCGCGCGTCGCGCGGCGGAATGACGCCGCTCTCCTGCGCGTTGAACTTGGCCAGGCGCAGCATCAGCATGGGGTCCACCGCCTCGGGGCAGGCGGGAATGCAGACGGCGCTGCGAGTGCAGGCGGCGACCCAGCCGCGGGCAGCAGCATCGCCCTGGCCGCCCTGCAGCAGCGACAGCACGCCGCGCACGGTGTCACTGGCTGCGGCGCCCTGCGCGTCGGGCACGTAGGCGATCATCGGGCAGGCTTCGAAGCAGGCCCCGCAGGCCGAACATGCGGCCAGGATGCGGGCGGATTCCGCGGCCCGCAGCGCCGCCCAGTCGGCGTATCGCGGGGCTACCATCCGTTCACCCTGTCCCACACGCCGATCACCTCGCGGCTGCCATCGACCACATGATAGCAGCGATGCGCTGCGGCCGTCATGCAGGTGTGGTTGGGCGCCACGCGCACCCGGGCGCCGATGGCTAGCGATGGTGCCGGCGAGACCTCGCCATGCTCCTGATGCGTACGGGTCAGGATGGCCTGGCCGAAGCTGGGCTTGCCGTCGATGTCCAGGATCAGGCCGAAGCCGTAATCCACCGGCGCGGCGGCGGTGCTGCGGTCCTTGCTCATGGCCAACCCGCCGGCATCGATCAGCACGGCCTGGTGCGCCGGCTTGCGGCCGATGACGCTGGCCAGCACCGTCATCGCGATGTCGCCCAGCCCATGTGTGCCCAGTTGCGCCTGGAACAGGTCGCCGAACATGTAGACGCCGGCGCGAACCTCGGTGATGCCGGCAAGGCTTTCCGCATGCAGCGCGGTCGGGGATGAACCGAGGGAGACGATCTCCACCGCCAGCCCGGCATCGCGCAGCGCCTGGGCGGCCGCATCGGCGCCGGCGCGCTCCTGTTCGGCGATACCGCGCATCTCGGCCGTGCTGCGTCCGGCATAGGAATGGCCGGCATGGGTGAAGATGCCGGCAAGCCTGGGCCCCAGGATGCGCGCGATGGCCAGCGCCTGGCTCGGCGGCACGCCGCCACGGCCTTCGCCCACGTCGATCTCGACCAGGGCGCGCAGCGGCCCGGGGTGCGCCGCGATGGCGGCGGCCGCTTCGGGATCGTCCGTGATCACCTTGCAGCCCAGCGCGGCGGCGCGCTCCAGCTTCTGCGGCGTTATGCCGACCGCGTAGATCTGATCGCGCCAGCCGGCATCGGCGAAATACTGCGCCTCCGCCAGGGTGGAGACGGTGATCGGGCCGAAGCCGGGTGCCGCCAGCTTTGCGACCTCGATGCTCTTGGCGGTTTTCATGTGCGGCCGGAGCACTACGCCGGGGTGGCGGGCGACTGCGCCCTGCATGTGCGCCAGGTTGCGCCTGAGGATACCCAGATCGAGCACCAGGCAGGGGGTGGGCAGATCGTCGAGCGTCATGGCCAGGTGGCCTCCGTATCCAGCGGCAGCAGCGGCCGCGGCAGATGTTTCCAGTCGAAGCGCGAGAAGATGGGCGAGGTGAGGCCAGGGCCATCGACCTCGATGATCGCCTCATGCGGAAAGAATTCATCGAAGCCGGCACGGAAATGCCCGCGCGACTTCACCACCACGGCCCGCATGGTGGCGAGGTCGATGCCCAGATGCTCAAAAAAGGCCGGATCGGCGCATTGCGCACGCTCGCTGATGACAACGACGGCGATGCCGCCGATCTGCAGCCAGACGGTGGCGCCCAGTCGCATGGCGACACCGGCGTAAAGGCCACGGCGGCCGGTGACCG
>JACMRO010000366.1 GCA_014376425.1 Rubritepida sp. | reverse complement strand
CAGCACCGCGCCCTCGAACCGCGCTTCGGCGGCGGGCAGGGTCGCCGGCCAGGGCCTGGTGGTCTGGCCCGCCATCAGCCAACCCTGGGGGCCTTGCGCAGGGGCAAACCAGCGCAGGTCGCCCTGGGCCGCAGGGCTGGTCGTGATTCGGCCGCGACCAGGCGGCCGGGGCGGGATCAGGCCTTCCTCGGCGCCGGTCTTTTGCGTACGGACGCGCTCCGGGTTTCGCCAAGGGCTTCCAGGGTGATCTTGATGGCCGCCAGGGGCACCAACTCGGGAGCCTCGCACGGTTCACCCGGGCCGACCTCGGGCAGTTCCCGACCATCGGTGCAGCGGGCGGCGTAGCGCAGGCGCCACTGCGCGGCTGCCTCGCCCAGCAGCCTCACGCGAAGGCCCAGGATCGGTAGCCCCATGCCGCGGCTGCCGCAGAAATCGCCTGCGCTCACCCAGGGCGAAAGCCAACCCCGGCCAAGCACCACCTGATACTCCAGTGATTCAGGTGGCAGATCAGGCGGCGCTGTGATCTCGAAGCCTTCAATCCAGCTATCGTCGCCAGACTGGCCCAACCAGTGCCCGAAGGCTCCAGGTCGATCACCATGGCGGCGAAGATGCGCCAGCAGGTCGTTGCTGTCGGAAGCCGGTAATGCGAGGGGAGCCAGCGGTTCGGACTTGCCGTCGTCAAGCCGCTGAACCTGGATCTGTGGCGGTTTCGCGCCATCGACCTTGGCTTCATCATAGCTGGTCAGCAGCAAGCGGGACCTCTGGTTGACGACGCGGATCAGCACCGCGTCACCCACCCGGCGCAGCCAGCCATCGCCGGGTAAAGTCCCTATCGCCACGGAGTTGCTGTGCGGAGCTATGGCAATCTGCAGTGATGGCAGGTCGGCGGCCGCTACGCCGGCGGAGACCGCGGTCACGAAGATACAGTAGGTGCCATGTTCAAGGGTGATGGAATGGGCGGAAAGCGGGACTTCCACGATAGTCATCGAATTAGGCACAGCCATTCCTGTTTCTCCAAAGCAACCAATCTTGGTTACATCTACCACATGCGCCCGCCGTCAATCAGCCCGATAATGAAAAGGGTCCGGCCACGAGAGTGTGGCCGGACCCTTGCCCTGAGGTATGGCCAACGCCAGGGCGGCCCGAAGGCCACCCTGGCATTGCCAACAGCTACACTTAGCCGACGCTGAGGTTGTTGATGGTGTTCGCCGAAGACACGCCGGCCAGGACGATACGCGTACCATCAGGCAGCGTGAGGGTGGTCGAGCCGTTGCCAGTCTGTTGGCTGGACAGCAGGCTGCTTGCGCTGACGCCGTAGCCGGAAATGACCAGCGCGTCGGCACCCACCGTGAAGTCGCCGATCAGGATGGTGTGCGACGTGCCGCTGGTCTGCGAGGAGAAGAAAGCGAAAGTATCCGCACCCGCGCCGCCGAAGGCGGTGGCCTCGCCACGGCCGGCGAAGATGGTGTCGTTACCGACGCCGCCGCCGATGAGGACGCCGTTGCCGCTGCCGGCGAAGTACGTGTTGTCGCCAGTCGACGAACCACCGCTGAGCGTGGTGTTGCCCGCGCTGGCGACCAGCGTGTCTGCGCCAGACCCGGCCGCGACGGCAAGGCTGTTGGCGCCGCCGGCGAAGATTGTGCTTTGGCCATCGCCGGCGAAAATGATGTTGCTGCCCGACGCGCCACCGGAGAAGCTGCCGCCGCCGGCTCCGCCGAAGATGGTGGCCGACCCTGTGCCGGCGGTCACGGTGCTGTTGCCCGTTCCGCCAATGAAGGTCAGCTGGCCCGAACCGCCGTACACCGTGGCAGCGTTCTCAACGCCCACGGTGTCGCGGCCGGAGCCTGCGATCACGGTATCCGCGCCCTGACTTGTGATCAAGTTATTGCCGGTGCCGGTCGCTATCAGGTTGTTACCAGTACCGGCAGTGATCGTATTATTGCCGGACGATGCGATGATGGTATCGCTGCCGGAACCCGTACTAAAGCGCCCTGCGCTGTTGTTAATCCCGCCGCCGGTATTGATCAAGTTATTACCGCCGCCCGCTACCACGGTATCGCTGCCGCCACCAGTGTTAAATACAAGGCCACCGGTGCCAGAAATGATTGTTTCGCTACCGGTTCCACCGATCACCGAAGTGGTAGAGGTATTGATGTTGATAAGCTGCGTGTAACCGGTGCTGGACAGCGCAATCAGAGGGACCGAACCGCCGCCCGCTACGCTTGTCACCAGCAGAGGCGTCGTCGCGCTTGCGGGTGGTGGTGTGACAATGTTCGGGGAGTAGAAGGTCGGCGTGGTTAACCCTGCCAGGAGGCTTGTTGCAAGGGCAGCCGCGCCACTGTCCGTGAAAGGGACAGTGATGTTCGTCCCCGAAACACCAGCAAGCGTGGAAGACATTAATCAAATCCTTGTGGTGGCCTGCAACCTTCCCAACGGGAGGTGAAACGCCGCACAAGCCAAAATTAACGTCTTATTTATGATTGCTAGAGAAACTCACTTACGCTCTACGCAAAATCGACCGGCAAGCTCCAATGCGAAGCCTTCTCCGAGCAGGTCTGCCTTTTTTTCATGCATAACCTAAAAAGAAGGTAAATTGGTAGGGCTGGTCAGCTCTCGACTTTGAGAGGATTTGCCTTCTTATTGAGGTGAAGCTTTGGATCGGCTCACGATTGAAGCCAAAGAAGTATGTGTATCAATAAGTTGGTAAGAAAATCTCGCTTGTTTGCGTGCACAGCCCTATTCGCGGACTATCAAACTGAACCAAGCGCGCTAATTATCGCGTGCAAATGAAGGAAAATTCCTAGTCTCTCAAGCGGTCTACCGATTGAGGAGGCCGTTTAAGCAATGGCAAGTGACTGCAAGATCTGCAAATCCTAATTTATGCCATTGCATCTTATGTAAATGAGTAAACCAGTGCTTATTTCGGCTCCTGGCCGGTTATCTCGCGGACGAGACTATCCATCGCGGAAATGTGATATGCCCCATCAAGTTTTGCCTTTGCATACGCTAGGGCGCCATTCCTGAGTCGGTTCGAGAGTTTGGGGTCACCCAGAACGGCCAGAATGGCCCCCACAAGAGCGCCAGGCTCCAGGAACGGCACCAGCAGCCCGTTCTCGCCGTGGATGATGAATTCGCGCACTGGCGCCGTGTCGCTGGCCACAATCGCGCAACCTGTCGCCATAGCCTCCCGCAACGACCAGGACGCAACGAAGGGATAGGTCAGATACACATGCGCTGCCGAGACTTGCAGGAGCTTCACATAATCCCGGTATTCGATCTGCCCGGGGAAGAATACTCGGCCAGTATCTACCCGATCGCCCAATTCGGCCAAGAAGACGTCCTTCCAGCTGCCGCCCCCCGGGGGCAACGCGCCGTAGGAGACGCCATCGCCACCCACCATCACGACGTCCAGATCAGGCCGGGCCGCCAAAAGCGCGGGCAGGGCGCGCAGCATGATATGCACGCCCCGATAGGGCTCCAGGTTTCGCGCCACGAAGGTGACGAGCCGCCGCGGCCCACTGGTTTGCCAACTTCGCCGCGTGCCAGGCAGGCGGAACACCGCCGTCGTGTCGGGATGGCACGCATCCATCGGCGCGCCCTCGGGGATCAGCCGGATCTTGTCGCGCGCCCAGGCAGGATAGGTGGACCGCTGGAACTCGGTGGGCGTTTGCCCGACGGTGCAGGCCTCAAGCCCCAGCAAATTCACCGCGTTCTTCACCCGAATCCGGGCTCGCGCCTCAGTCGCCATCGGGAACTCGGGGTCGAAATCCACGTCCAGCCCGTGAGTGTGGTAAAAGAATTCAAAATAGCCAATCCGCGGCACATCGGGCCAAACATCGGCGATGTGCAGCATTTCGCCCCAGCCATTGTGGCCGATCACGACATCGGGCCGCATGCCAAGGTCACTCAGCTTGACTGCCATTCCATAGGCAGCCTGCGCACGGATCATCGCCGATTCGAACTCGACCGCGTTGATCTGAATGCCGGGGGTGGATCCCATCGACGGCAGGTAGCTCAACTTGCGCAGGCCAGGAATTTCGTTGGCGTTGGCCCCGGTGATGAAGAATACCTCATGCCGGTTCCGCCGCAGTAATTCTCGTATGTAGTGCAAATATTGCCCGGGACAGTTCTGGTGGACGAAGACGAAGCGCATCAGAAACCCGCATCCTGTTGAGCGATCAACCGCCCACCCCTGACCGGGGCGACGATAGGTTGACGCAGGGCAATGCGGAGCAGACCTTGCACCGGCAGCTGATCGGCAGAAGGTTTCTTGACGGCCACCCGCCGTACACGTGGCAGCCTCAAAGCCCGAGATCCGACGTCATAGTTTTCAGCCGCCGCCGCATGTTCCCCGCCAAGCCCGGCCACATTGGCTACCAGCCGAAAACCTGGAGCCTCGGCATGAAGCAAGGCTTACCACAGGCAACCCTGTTGACCGATGCGGTTCAAATGTCGCGTCTTTCTTTTCGTGTAACCAGAACCGCGTATTGCGCTGTGGTCCACGCGTGTTGACCTCGACAAGGGTCGGATCCCCAGTGCATCGGCTTCTTGCACCACAAACATCGGGTGTCCAGTTTCGCCAAAGAATTGCACCTCAGCCTCGGACCGCGACGCCATCCACCCAGGCCTGGCACAACCCTGCCCCAGGCGCGCGGGCGCGCCGGGCGGGCCGCCCGTCATCCCGCCCGCTGCCTGACCAGGTTCACCGCCACCGCGGCGCCCGCCAACCCGGCCGCCAGGTACAGCGCCGGCACCGCAATATCCGGGCCTTCATGTGAGAAGTGGAACACCGTGGCGACCAGCGTCGTGCCAGTGGCCTGGCCCAGCACGCGCGCAGTGCTCTGCATGCCGCCCGCGCTGCCGGCGCGGCTGCGCGGCGCGCTGGCCAGCATAGCTCGGTTGTTGGGCGCCTGGAACGCGCCGAAACCCGCACCACACAGGAACAGCGCGGCCATCACTGGCCAGCGGTCGCCGCCCGCCGGTAACCACGCGACCAGCAGCAACCCCAGGGCGACGAAAACCGAGCCCAGGGCGCAGGGCCAGGCGGCATTCGCACGGTCCGCCAACCGCCCCGCCAGGGGGGCCGACAGCGCGATGGCCGCCGGCCAGGGCGAGATCATCAATCCGATCTCGGCGACGGTGCGGCCCGCCGCCGTCAGGTGGAACGGCATCGCGACATAGACCATGGCCTGCGCCCCGAACATGCAGGCGGAGGCCATGATCGCCAGCCGCACCGGTCGGATCCGCAGCAGGTCGAGCGGCAGCAGCGGCGTCCGTTGGCGCCATTGCAGCCGCACCAGGGCCGCGAAACTCAAGCCCGCCAGCACAATCAGCACCACCCCCGGCGCGGGCCAGATCAGCAGCATGTCCAGCCCCAGGAACAGCAGCGAGAAGCTCAGCACGTTCAGCGCCGCCCCCAGCCAGTCGAACGGCCGCTCCTGCGGCGCGATGTCGGGTAGCAGGCGGCTGCCCAGCAGCAGCACCACCAGCCCGATCGGCACGGTCACCAGGAACACCGCCGGCCAACCGGCGAGGGTGATGATGGCGCTGCCGATCGATGGCCCGGTGGCCGAGGCCATCGCCACCATGAAGGCGTTCAGCCCGATGGCGCGGCCCAGCTGGGCGATGGGATAGGTGTGCCGCACCAGGCCAGCCGACAGGCTCATCACCGCCGCACTCCCCACCCCCTGCAGCACGCGGCTGGCCAACAGCATTTCCAGACCCGGCGCGAAGGCGCTGCCCAGCGCGCCGATGATGAACACGCACAATCCGAAGCGATAGACGCGACGGAAGCCGAACACCTCGCCCAGAGCGGCGAATGGCAGCAGCAGGCTGACGACCGCCAGCTGGTAGGCATTGACCACCCATGTCACCGCCGCGGCCGAGATCGCAAGCTCGCGCGCGATGGTCGGCAGCGCCACATTCACCATGGTGCCGTCCAGCACGGTGATGGTGATGCCCGCCGCGATGCAGGCCATGGCCGCACCGCGGCGCCCCTCGGGCAGGCCGTCCTGCGCATCGCTCATCGGTTGCGGCGCGCGGCCCGCATGGTGGCCAGGCCAATGCCGGTGCTCTCGAACCCGCCATCCACCGCCAGCACCTGGCCGGTGATGTAGCTCGCCTGATCGGAGCACAAAAAGACGATGACCTGCGCCAGTTCCTCCTCGGTGCCGTAGCGGCCCAGCGGGATGGCGTTGTTGTAGTCGGCACGGATTTCGGGCGTGTGCACGGCCTTTGCCATGGCCGTCTCCACCGGCCCCGGCGCCACCGCGTTGACCCGGATGCCGAGCGGCGCAAGCTCCGCCGCCAATTGCTTGGTGAGATGGGCAAGGCCGGCCTTCGAGGTACCGTAGGCCACCCGCAGGGTGGATGCGCGCAGGCCCGAAATCGAGGTGACATTCACCATGGCACCGCCCTGCCCCATCAGTGGCGCCACCGCCTGCGCCATCAGGAACGGCCCGGTCAGGTTGACCGCCATGACGTGGTTCCAGTCCTCCAGCGTCGTTTCCAGCAACGGCTTGAAGATCGCGATGCCGGCATTGTTCACCAGCGCGTCGATGCGACCGAAATGGGCGTGCACACCGGCCACCGCGGCAGCCACCGAGGCCGGCTGCGAGACGTCGCATTCCCAGCACAACGCCTGGGGGTCATCGAGCCGCGCAGGCTCGATATCGAGCAGTGCTACGGCCCAACCCCGAGCCAGGAATTCGCGCGCCGTGGCATGGCCAATGCCGCGGGCTGCGCCGGTGACGATGGCGACCTGCATCAGAATCCTCCGACCGCAACCTGATCTTCAACGGCAGCATGACCCGTGGCGGGGGAACCAATCAACCCGAATGCGCAACCGCCGTCACCAGGCGTGCAAACCGCCGCATCCCAATGCCTGGGGCCTACTGCGTGGCCCGGCGCGGAGCGCGGGCCGGGCGCTCCGGGTTCCGCACCTCGCGGAAGTAGGCGTCCGCCTCGCGCTGTTGATCGGCGGGCATGAGGGCGTACAGCGCCTGGAAGGCGGCCGAAAGGCGTACGAGCTGCCGGGCGTGCAGCTCCGAGATCTGTGCGAAGTCGGCCATGTTCTGCGCCGCGTCGAAGCGCGCCAGGCCGGCGCGACGACGCTCGAAGCGCTCATGCATCTCCTCGGTGTTCTCCCGGCTGACGGTCGCGAAAACATCCCACTGGGGCACCTGCGCAGGCGTGACCTTGAAGCGGCCACGCATCTGCGCGAGATGCGCGTCTGTGGCCGCGCGCCCCTGCGCGGTGGTGACGCCGGTGGCCTCGGGCACCGGCGGCTGGGCCGCGGGCGCCCGGGCGGGGCGTGGGGCCTGGCTTGCGGGCTGCTGACCCCAGGCTGGGAGCACGGCCAGGGTAAGGCAGGCCGCCAGAAGGTGTGGCATGACATGTTTCATGGCTTGATCCTCAATACCCGGAAAAGCCGGACGGCGGCTTGCCCGGCGCGTAGTAGGCCGGCGGCGGCGGCGCGTAATGCGGTGCCGGCGCGTATTGCGGTGCCGGTGCGGCCTGGCCAGGGGTCAGCGCACCGCCCAGCACGGCGCCCAGCCCGAGGCCAAGCAGCGCGCCGCCGACCAGTGGCACACCGCCGCCGCCGTCGCGGTAGACGGGGGCCGGCGCGTAGCCATAGGCCGGCCGTCGGTAGCCGCGGTCACCGCGGTTGCCACGGTTGCCGCGCCATTCGCGATCGCCCCGGTCCCGCTTGCTTTCGATCTGGTCAGCGACATTGCTGCCACTGTCGCCACTGTCGCTCGCTCCCTGGGCCGTGGCCATGGCTGGCAGCGCAATCCCGGCCATGAGGGCCAGCGCGGTCAGGGTGATGCGTGCGGACATGTCGCCTCCGATTCCATCGCTCTGTAACGTCAGGATCGGGCGGCGGTTGCCCTCTCCGGCCAAGGTTGCCAGGCTAGCAGCTCCGATCACGCCAGGAGAGACGCCATGGCCCCGCTGCCGCTCGACACCGAATACCTGTTCACCATGGACATCGCGGTCGGCGTGCCGCAGGCGGTGAGCGAGGGCCTGCGGGTGGTGCCGGTGGTGGGCGGCACCGTGCATGGCCCGGCGCTGACCGGCGAGGTGGTCGGCGGCGCCAGCGCCGACTGGCTGCGGCTGGAGCCGGACGGCACCGCGCATATGGATGTGCGCCTGACCATCCGTGCGGCATCCGGCGCGCTGGTCTATGTGCACTACACCGGCATCCGCACCGGCCCGGCCGAGGTGCTGGCGCGGCTGGGCGCCGGCGAGGCGGTGCCGCCGTCCGACTACTATTTCCGCGTCGCGATCCGCTTCGAGACGGGCGACGCGACGCTGGCCTGGATGAACCGGGTGCTGGCGATCGGCGTCGGGCAGCGGCCGCCCGCCGGTCCGCGCTACGACGTCTACGCGGTGCGGTGATGCGCAGGGCCTGGCTGTGGCACATCCCGGCGCTGACGCTGCTGGTCGGGCTGCTATTTCTGTGCGTGTTGTGTGTGGTCTTCGCTAGCATCTTCGCCGATGTTGCGGGTTGCCAGGTCGACAAGGCCAGGCCGCAGCCCTGCATCGTGGCCGGCCGCGACTGGGGCGGGCTGCTGGCGACGGTTTCCACCATTCGCTTTCTGCTGCTGGTGACCGCACCCATAATACTGGTCTCGCTGCTACCCTACGCGCCGATAGTGCTGCGCTGGTGGCGTCAGCGCCGCGATGCGAGCTGACGGTTCTCCAGCCGGCTCAGCAGCCGCACCAGCGGCCACAACAGCAGGAAGTACGCTACCGCGGCGGCCATGATCGGCGTCGCATTGTAGGTCACGCTCTGCGCCTGGCGGGCCTGGAACAGCAGCTCGGGCATGGCGACGACCGACGCGATGGAGGTCAGCTTCACCACCTCCAGCGTGTTCGACACCAGGTCGGGCAGCACGTTGCGGATGGCTTGCGGCATGACGATCAGCGCCATGGTCTGGGCGCGGTGCAGCCCCAGCGCGCGGGCGGCTTCGCGCTGGCCGGCCGGCACGCTTTCCAGCCCGGCGCGGAAAATCTCCCCGTAATAGGCGCCGGTGTTGAGGAAGAAGCCGATGGCGACGGCCCACAAGGCCGAAACCTCGATGCCCGCGAAGGGCAGCCCGGCATAGACGAAGACCAGCAGCACCAGCGGCGGCAGGGCGCGAAACACATCCACCCAGGCGATCAGCGGCCAGCGCACCCAGGGGCTGCGCACGGTGGATAGCAGCGCCAGCACCAGCCCACCCAGGATGCCAAGCGGCACCGTGATGGCCGACAGCAGCAGCGTCTGCCCAAAGCCCTGGAGCAGGATGGGCCACGCCTGCCGCAGGATGTCGAGCGAGAAGAATGCTTCGAGGAAGTCGTTCATGTCACCGCTTCCACGCAAAGCGCGTCTCGACCCAGCGCCCCAGCACCACCACCGGCAGGAACAGCACCAGGTAGGCCGCCGCCCCCAGGGTGAGCGGCGTGGGGTTGAAGGAGAAGCTGACCCCGGCCTGCGCGGCGCCCAGAATCTCCGGCACCGCGACCACCGACGCCAGGGCCGTGCCCTTGGTGATGGCGATGGTTCGGTTGGTCAGCGGCGGGATCACGATGCGGATCGCCTGCGGCATGATAATGAGCAGGAAGGTCACCAGGAATGGCAGGCCCAGGCTGCGCGACGCCTCCCACTGCCCCGCCGGCACCGCGGTGATGCCGGCCCAGTAGATCTCCTCGGCAAAGGCCATCAGCACCAGTGACAGTGACAGCCAGGCGGCTGCAAAGCCTGAGAACTCTAGCCCCAGCCCGGGCAGGCCAAAGTAGATCAGCACGATGATGACCAGCGGCGGCAGGGCACGGAACAGATCGACCACGAAGATGATCAGCCAGTTCAGGGGGCGCACGCCCAACGCGCGGAGCACCGCCAGCGCCAGCCCCGCGACCAGGCCGGTGACGATGACACAGGCGGCGAGCAGGACGGTCAGCCAGAAGCCGTCGATGATCTTGGGGAGATATTCGGCGGCAACGCGGGCGTTGAAGAAGCTATCGGTGAAGCGGTCCCAGTTATTCACGCTACGAGCGGCTCGACACGGCGTTGGTAGCGGCGCACCAGCTTAACCTGGCGCGGCTATGAACAGCTCGGGTTCTGCGGCGTCGCGTCATGCCCCGGCAGGCCGGGCGGGCCATAGCCTGGAAACTCCGTCACCTCGGCCTGGTCCGGCCCCGGCGCCGCGCCAAACCATTGCTGGCTCAGCCGCGCTACCGTGCCGTCGCGCTTCATGCAGGTGATGATGTCCTCGACCCGGTTGCGCATCGCGCCACTATCCTGCCGGAACGGCGTGCCCCAGTGGAGCCGCGTGCCGGGCAGGATGAAGTCGGCGATGTATTGCGGTGTGCGGCTGGCGCTGTAGCGCACCACCGTGTTGCCCGAGAGGTTGGCATAGGCACGGCCCTGGATCACCGCCTGCACCGCATCGGGCTGGTTTTCGAAGGCCAGAAGGGTCAGATTCAGCCGTTCACGGTTGTTGTTCACCCAGGCCTCGTAGGGGGTGCCCTTGTTCACGCTGATGGTGCGGCCGCGCAGGTCCTCCTCCGCGCGGATGGGCGGCGTGCCGCGGCGGATGCCGAATTGCAGTTCGGTGAACAGATAGCCTTCGGTGAAGAGCAGGCTGGCGGCGCGCTCCGGCGTCACCGTCGTAGGTGCGCAGAGAAAGTCGTACCGGCCGGCGTTAAGCGCCGGGATGAGCCCCGAGAAGCTGGCGCTGTCGATCACGATCTCGCGCCCCATGCGGCGGGCGACCTCGCGGAACAGGTCGATCTGGAAGCCTTGCACACCGCCCGACAGGGCGGGAAAGGCATGCGGTGCGAAGGTGCCGTCCACCGCGCAACGCAGCGGCGGCTGGGCCGCCGGGGCCTGGCCAGCGGGGGCCTGGGCAGAGGGGGCCTGGGCAGAGGGGGCCTGGGCCATTGCAGGCAGGGTGGCTGCACAGAAAGCGGCGGCAATCCAGAAACGCGTCATCGGCATGATCCTCGGGAACGATCCTGCGCGACCTTCCCCGATGCCCCGCCCGCTTGCAATGCCATGAAATCGCCTTTTCGCGGGCGGCTTCCCGCCCCGCGGCTTATCCACACAGCAGGCATGAGAAGTTCTGCCATGATGCAGCGCATTGGCCTGGTCCTGGTGAGCGTCGGCTTCGCACTGGCTCTCGGCGGGGTGGCGGTGCTGCTGACGCTGGGACCACGCGCGGAACTGGTCGCGCCGGTGGCGCTGGCAGGCTTCGCCGCGGTGGCCGCGATCCTGGGCGGAGCACGCCTGCTCGAGCGGGACCCGATGGGCTTTTGACCCGCGGCAGGGGCTTCAGCCACTTCGACCGTGCGGCTGGCTAAAAAATTCGGCGTCCGCGATTACCCCCCCGCTGGGCGATCTGGTGCCGGCCAACGGCGGCGGCAAACGGCCAGGCTGCCTTTGGCGTCGGTGCGACGCTTCTCTATCGCATCAGGGCGCCGGGGGCGGATGGGCTCCTGTCCAGCTGCGGTGCAAGCCGCCACATCGCCCACGCCCCCAGCAGCGGCCCCGGCGCCAGCAGCATGAAGGCCGCACCCCAGCCCCAGGCGGGGCCCACCCAGGCCATCAACTGGATCGCCGGCACGGTCAGCAGGAAACCCAGGCAGGTCTGCGCCGTCAGCAGGCTGCCGGTGGCGTGGGCCGGGGCGCATTGCACCACGCAGGCGGAAAACTGCGCCGAATCCGCCACCACCGCGGCGCCCCACAGCAACGCCACGGGCCAGACGAGCGCCGGCAGCCACAACGCGGCCGGGCCGATCAACAGCGCACAGCAGCCCGAAATCAGCATCGCCGCCGCCGCCATCCGCGCCCGGTTGAAGCGGTCCGCCAGCAGTCCCAGCCCGACGCAGCCCAGCGCGCCCGCCGCCAGCACGGCGAACACCCAGGGCCCGCCGCCGGCACCGAGGAAGGCGCCGATCCAGGCCCACATGGCATAGAGCTCCCACATGTGGCCGAGGTAGCCGGCATTGGCCAGACGCAACCGGGGGTCGGACCAGGCCTCACGCAGCACCGCCAGGCGAAATGCGCCGCGCGGCGCCAGCAACGGCCCGGGGCGGAACGCCAGGATCAGCCCGGCGCCGGCCAACGCGCACAGCCCGGCCACGCGATAAGCCAACTGCCAGTCCAGATCGCCCAGCAGGTGCGGCAGGCCCGACCCCAGCGTCAGGGCGCCGACCAGCAGCCCAATCAACAACCCGAGATCGCCCCGCGCCCAGCTCGCGGCCAGCTTCATTCCGACAGGGTAGACGCCCGCCATGCAGGCGCCGGCCAGCAGCCGCAGCGCGTAGGCGGCGGGGCCGGCGGGCTCCAGCGCCGATTGCGACCAGGCGGCCACCCCGGCCAGTGCCGCCGCCGCCGCGAAGAACCAACGCTCCGGCCAGCGATCTGCCAGGCCCAGCAGCGCCGAGGCCAGGGTGCCGGCCACGAAGCCCAGCTGTACGCAGGCCGCCAGCCAGCCGGCCTGCGCGGGCGTGATGCGGCCCGCCGCCAGCAGCGCTGGCGCCGCAGCGGTGCCGGCAAACCAAACGGATAGGACCAGCACAACGGCGGCGCACAACACCCCCATCTGTAGCGCCCGCCCCCTGGCCCGCCCCCCGGCCCGACCCCCGGCCCGACCCTCGCCCCGCCCCCCGGCCCGCCCCCTGCCCGGCATTATCCGGCCAGGTGCCTGCGGCGCCAGCGCGCCAGCAACCCCTCGCGCGGCCCGAACAGCACCGACGCCGCCCACAGCGCGCCTGCGGCCAGCACGATGGCCGGGCCCGCCGGCACGTCCGCGTGCAGGCTGAACGCCAGCCCCGCCAGCACTGCCAACACCGCCAGCCCGCTTGCCGCATAGACCATGCCGCCCACGCTGCCGGCCCAGTGCCGCGCCGCGATGGCCGGCAGCATCATGACTCCCACCGCCATCAACGTCCCCATCGCTGCGAACGCCGCAACCAGGTTCAGCACGACCATGCCCAGGAAGCCCAGGTGCCAGGCGCTGCCCCGTGCCCCTACCGCCTGGGCGAAGCCGGGGTCGAAACACTCCAGCACCAGCGGCCGCCAGGCAAAGGCCAGGAACAGCCAAGTAAGGCTGGCGGTGCCGGCCATCAGCAGCAGCGCCGGCTGATCCACCCCCAACACCGAGCCGAACAAGACCTGCGTCAGCTCGACCGGGCTGCCGCGCCAGGACAGCAGCGCCACGCCACCGGCCAGCGCCACCAGGTAGAGCGCGGTCAGCGCCGCATCCTCCCGCCCGCCGGTGGCGCGCGACAATGCTCCCGCTCCCAAAACGACAAGCAGTCCCGCCGCAAGCCCGCCCAGCGCCAGCGCCGGCACCGACAGCCCGGCCAGAATGAAGCCCAGCGCCACGCCCGGAAGCATGCCATGCCCCATTACATCGGCGGTCAGCGACATCCGCCTGAGCATCAGGAACACGCCCAGCGCCGGGGCCGACAGGGCCAGCGCCAGCCCACCCACCAGGGCGCGCCGCATGAAGCCGTATTCCAGGATGGTGGGCAGGATCTCGGCCATGCGCCGGTTTACGCCGGAGCGATGCGAATTGGCGATTCGCGGCCGCGATAAGGAAGGCTTCACCCGCCGCTGCTACCACCCCAGGGCGCAACGCCTTGAGGGAGACTCGCATGGCAGACTGGTTCTTCAATCGATTTCGCAACGTGGCACGCTCCACGCTGGCGGCGATCGATGCGTCCCACGCCGTCATTATCTTCGACATGGATGGCACCGTGCGGGAGGCAAACCCGCTATTCCTGTCCCTTCTCGGCTACAGCGCGGAGGAACTGCTGGGCAAGCCGCACAGCGCCTTGCTGCCGCCGGCCGTGGCGCAAAGCGCGGAGTATCGGCAATTCTGGGAAAAACTGCGCGCCGGGCAGGATCAGACGGCGCAGTTCAAGCGCATCACCAAGGACGGCCGGGAGGTTTGGCTTCAGGCCAGCTACTGCCCCGTCACCGTTGCCGGCGGCAAGCCCGACCGCGTGATCAAGATCGCGCAGGACATCACCGTGGAGAAACTGCGCGCGACCGAGCACGCCAGCCAGAATGCCGCCATCAATCGCAGCCAGGCGGTGATCGAGTTCGACCTCGACGGCAACATCCTGGCCGCCAACGCCAATTTCCTGCAGGTGATGGGCTACACGATGGAGGAATTGCGCGGCCGGCACCACCGCATCTTCATGGACGCGAAGGAGGCGGCCGGCGCGCCATATGCCCGCTTCTGGCCTTCGCTGCGTGAAGGCAACTTCCAGATCGCGGAATTCCGTCGCCTGGCGAAGGGCGGCCGCGAGGTATGGATTCAGGCGAGCTACAACCCGATCCTTGCCGCAGACGGCAGGCCTGGCAAGGTGGTGAAATACGTCACCGACGTTACCGCCCAGGTGGCCGAACGCGTCCGTCGGCAGGAGCTGGGGCGGTTCGTGACGTCGGAGCTGATGGAGGTGGACGCGATGGTGACCGACACCAGCCGGCAGGCGGCGGGCGTGGTGGGCGCCGCGCGTGCCACCTCGCTCAACGTGCAGGCGGTGGCGGCGGGGGCAGAGGAGCTGGCCGCGTCGGTTGGTGAGATCGGCCGCCAAATCGTCGACGCCTCCCGTTCCACCTCGGCCGCGACAAGTGAGGCGCAGCGCGCCACCCAGATCATCAGCGAACTGGTCGATGCCGCCGGCAAGATCAACGAGGTGGTGGGCCTGATTACCAACATTGCCGGCCAGACCAACCTGCTGGCGCTCAACGCCACCATCGAGGCGGCCCGGGCGGGCGAAGCCGGCAAGGGCTTTGCCGTGGTCGCCAGCGAGGTGAAGGGCCTGGCCAGCCAGACCGCGCGCGCGACCGAGGACATCGCCGGCCAGGTCGCCCAGGTGCAGGCGGCAGTGTCCGGCGCCGTCGCCACCATCCGCTCCATCACCGAGGCGATTGCGCAGATCGACCGCATCACAGGCACCGTGGCCGCCGCGGTGGAACAGCAGGGCAGCGTGACACGGGAGATGTCGGCCAACATGCAGTCCGCGGCGCAGGCGGTGGAAGATCTGGGACGCGGCATGGAGAAGATAGCCACCACCGCTGCCACCGCGGAGGCGCGCACGCGGCAGGCGGCCGCAAATTCAAAGGAGCTGGCGGCGTAGGAACCCTGGCCGCTTTGCCGCTGCCCTGATGCCGGCGGCGCTGCCCCGGCCGCGCCGCGCTAGTCGCCGCGCAGGCGGAGAATCTCGCGCAGCAGACCTTCGGTGCTGGCGTCGTGCTGGCTCGCCGCTGCCTCGCCCCGGGTCAGTTCGGCCAGCAGCGGGTCGGCCAGCGCCTTACCCAGCTCGACGCCCCACTGGTCGAAGGGGTTGATGTCCCACAGCGTGCCCAGCACGGCGACCTTGTGCTCGTAGAGCGCGATCAGTTGGCCGAAGGTGAAAGGCCCGAGGCGCGGCAGCAGGATGGTTGTGCTGGGCCGGTCGCCGGGGAAGATGCGGTGCGGCAGCAGGCGTTCGATGCGCGCGGGGTCGGCGCCCGTCATTTCGGCCCGCACCGCCGCCTCGTCCCGGCCGGCCAGAAGGCCCTCTGCCTGGGCCAGACCATGCGCCAGAAGGATACGGTGGTTCTCCACCCAGGGGTGGTCAGGCCGCGCAACCAGGATGAAATCGACCGGCACCGGCTCGGGGCTTTGGTGCACCAGCTGCATGAAGCTGTGCTGCGCCGAGGAACCGGGTTCGCCGAAGACCACGGGGCCGGTGGCGTGGGTCACCGGCGCGCCGCCCAGCGTCACCCGCTTGCCCAGGCTCTCCATCTCTAACTGCTGCAGGTGAGCCGGCAGCCGGCGCAGCCGCTCGTCATAAGGCAGCACGGCGCGGCGGTTCAGCCCCATCGCGTTGACGTGCCAAACTTCAACCAGCGCCAGCAGCACCGGCAGGTTGGCCCCGAGCGGCGCCTTGAGGAAATGCAGGTCCATCGCCCGCGCCCCTTCCAACATGCGCTCAAAAGCGTCCCAGCCCAGCGCCAAAGCCAGCGACAAGCCGATCGCCGACCACATGGAAAACCGGCCGCCCACGTAGTCGCCAAAGGGGAATACGCGCTCCGACGGGATGCCGAATTCGGCGCAGGCGGCGATGTTGGTCGATAGCGCCGCCATGTGCGAGGCGGCATGGCCCTCGCCCAGCGTCTCCGCCAGCCAACCCTTCACCAGATGGGCATTGGCCATCGTCTCCTGCGTCGTGAAGGTCTTGCTGGCGACCAGCACCAGGGTGCGCGCCGGGTCCAGGGTCGAAAGCAGCGCGCGCCAGCCATGCCCGTCCACATTGCCCAGATGCAGCGCGGCCATCGGCGAAGCGGGGTTGACCAGCGCCCGCCCCGCCATCACCGGCCCCAGGTCGCTGCCGCCGATGCCGATGTTCAGGATGTGGGTGAAGCGCTGGCCGGTGGCGCCGCGCAGCGCGCCGCCATGCACTGCCTGGGTGAAGGCATGCATGCGGCTCAGCGTCGAATGGATCTCAGCCGCAACAGCCGCCCCGCCCGAGCCGCGGGTCGCCCCCGCGGGGGCCCGCAATGCCATGTGCAGCGCGCGGCGATGTTCGGTGACGTTGACGTGTTCGCCCGCGGCCATGGCGTCGCGTCGCGCCGCCACGCCGGTGACCCGCGCCAGTTCCAGCAGCGCCGCCATGGCGCGGTCGTCGATCGCGGTCTTGCTGAGGTCGAGCAACAGGTTGTCGGCACGGAAGGAGAAGCGTTCGAACCGCGCCGGGTCGGCCGCAAACAGGGTGCGAATGCCGCGCGGGTCGCTGCCATCGGCGCGCGGCAAACGCCCGGCGTCCAGCACCGCATTCCACGCGTCGGTCACATCATCCATGACCCGTCCTACAGCCCTACGGGCTGGCCCGCTACCACCACCGAGAGCGGCGCTGCGCCAAAGCGCCTGGCCGCCGCCGCCACATCCGCCCGGGTCAGCGCGGAGAGTCGCGCCGGCCGTCCGGCCAGCCATTCCGGCGTGCGGTCATTCTGCATCAGGCTCAACAACCCGCCGGCGATGCGCCGGCTGTCGCTGAACTGCAGCGGCAGGCTGCCGTTCAGGAAGTCCACCGCTTCGGACAGCTCATCCTGGGTCGGGCCGGACTCGGCCATGCTCAGCCAGGATTGCCGCAGCAGCGCCAGCATCTCAGGCGCATTGCGGTTGTCGGTGCTGGCCTGGCCGACGATGACACCGCGGCGGAACAGCACGTCCATACCGGCGCCGATGCCGTAGGTCAGGCCGCGCTCCT